>JASFMS010000211.1:0-4928 GCA_050117435.1 Ectothiorhodospiraceae bacterium
AACGAGGACACCCACCACTCAGCTCCCCATTCGGGAGTGGGTGTCCACGCCCCGGCCGGGGGAGAAGCGTCGAGGAGCTTGCGCTGAGTTTCGTGCACATGAACGCGAACCGGCTCCTGCGCGCGGCGGCCCGGGCCCAGGAGCTAGTGCTGTACGACCTGCTGGTCCGCCACTACCATTCAATCGTCGCGCGCACCGGCTTCCGGGCGGACAATCCCTAGTCACGCTGACGCGGAGAATGTGGACACCCGGATTTTTTCCGTCGCCCAGCGCGGAAACCACGATTCGAGCGCTGGACACCCCCGTCTGACTGCCGCCGTGCCGCAGCGTGCCTTTGTTTGTGAGTGCGCAGTTCGGCCAATAGTGCGCCGGAATCGTCCGACGGTCTCCAGTGACAGGCGGGACTATTCCCCCATGCCCACCGCTTTCCTATGGGCCGCCGACAGGCCCTCACTGATCGCCCTCTCAAAGTTGGCAGCCCGCATTGCTTCGATGGCCGCCGCGGTCGTGCCGCCATAGCCGACAAATGCTTCGACGGTCGCCGTGGGAGACTCGCCGTTAACTTCGAGAAGGCGCCCAGCTCCGATGAGAACCGTGGTGACTGCGCGCCGGGCAATCTCCGGGTCAATGCCGTGTGCGACGGCGTCCCTGATCATCGCTGCTGCCAGGAGGGCGGGAAACGCCGGGCCCGATCCGGATAAACCGGTGAAATAGTCGATATCTGCCTCGCTCGTCATCTCATCGGTGGTGCCGCAAGCATCGAAAATGTCCCGGGTGACGGAGCGATCCCGATCGGTCAAATGAGCGCTGCCAATCCACGGGGTATAGGATTTGCGGACCTCTGCCAGTGCGTTTGGCAAAGCCCGAATCACGCGATTGGTGTCCAGCTGTTCGGCGAGCGCGTCAAGCGTGATGCCAGCCATTACCGAAATGACAAGTTTTCCGCGGGCGTTGACCCTCAGAAAGGGCCAGTCGGCCGGACGAATGGAGACGATGATCACCTCGGATCGATCTACAAGCTCCTGATTGTCCCTAACCCACTGTACGCCGCTGAACCGCGTTGGTGTCGTTCGTCTGTAGGAGAGCGTGAGCGCGTCCGGCGAGGTGAGTTTCGAATCCAGCATCGCCCCGACGATTGCTCCGCCCAACCATCCGCCGCCGCCAATCACGCCTGCCCTGAGTGCAGCTACCATCGTGGATCCCCTGACAGTTCTTGTCCTACATGGAAGCAGTCGGACACTCTTCCCGGAGGCGCCCGGCCCGCAAGAATCGGACTGTACGCGTCAGACCCGCCTGCGCGGACACCCTCCATGAGCATTATTGTTGGAAAACGCAAACATGGGGAAGAATGGGCAAACTCGGGTGCCTCCACGGCGGCAAGCGAGTGCGGCACATGGATGTCCACCTTCCCGCTCTGTGCCTCCGTCCACTTTCCCCTCCGCTCCATGGCTCTGGCCTATTTGTCCGGCAACTATGCGATGAAGGATATCGGGGCCATTTCAGGGTCCACTATTCGACCGTATGCACGGGCCGTGCGGGCCGAGGAGCGACGAGGTCTCTGCAACGCAACATGCGCGATTGCAAGTCTTGAGCCGCGCACGCTAGAGTGATCGAGGCGACAGTTTTGGGGGCAGGGACGCTTGTGTGGCAATCGTCGCCGGGCTCCCCTGGAAGTCTCGACGTGCAGGGGTGCTCACCAGACCCGGTGGGCCCGCAAGGAAGCGAGGCAATACAAGGACGGTGACAAATCGAGTGGCTCTCGGGGCGTCGCTGCTACCGCCGGCGGCGCTGCTGATGCTTCTTTACGCCTACGATCCCCAGGGGCGGGTGATGGAGTGGGCGTGGGTGCCTTCCCTGGGCGTGGATCTCGCCATCCGCCTCGACGGGCTCAGCATGCTCTTCGCGGGCCTGATCGCCGGCGTCGGCGCACTGGTGCAGGGTTACGCGCTGGCCTACATGCACGGCAAGCCGGGTCGGGGCCTTTTCCACGTCTACCTGTCCCTGTTCATGCTGGCCATGCTCGGCCTGGTGCTGGCGGACAACCTCGTCGCGTTGTTTGTCTTCTGGGAGCTGACTACCCTGCTTTCGTACCTGCTGATCGGCTTCCAGCACGAGCAGGAAGGGGCGAGGGCAAAGGCGCTTCAGGCGATGCTGGTCACCGGCGCGGGCGGGCTGTGCCTGCTCGCGGGGCTTATCCTGATCGGCGAGATGGCGGGCACCTATCGTCTCTCGGCGATTCTCGCCGACCCGTCGGCGGTGCAGGCCCATCCCCTGTTCGAGGCCTCGCTGGTGCTGGTGCTGCTGGGTGCCTTCACCAAGTCCGCCCAGTTCCCGTTCCACTTCTGGCTTCCCTCGGCAATGGCCGCCCCCACGCCGGTAAGCGCCTACCTGCATTCCGCCACCATGGTGAAGGCGGGAATCTACCTGCTCGCCCGCGTGGCGCCGATCTACGCCGACACCGAGCTGTGGTTCTGGTCGCTGGCGCTGGCCGGCGGTTTCACCGCGCTGTGGGCGGCGATGCTGGCGCTGCGCGAAACCGATCTCAAGCTGATGCTCGCCCAGAGCACCAATGTCGCGCTCGGCAAGTTGACCTTTCTGCTGGCCTTTAACACGGCCTACGCCGTTACGGCCGCCGTACTGTTCATCATGGCCCACGCGTTCTACAAGGCCGCCCTGTTCATGGTCATCGGCAATGTGGACAAGGCCACCGGCACGCGGGACTACCACCGGCTGGCCGGGCTGCGCCCGGTGCTGGCGATCAGCTTCGTGGCGGCGGCCCTGGCCTCCCTGTCCAAGGCCGGTGTACCGCCGATGATGGGCTTCCTCAGTAAGGAGTACATGTACAAGGCCACGCTGGAGCTGCCGTGGTGGGCCACGGTTGTGCTGCTGCTGGCGAACGTGTGCATGGTCACGCTGGGGCTGATTCTGGTGGTTCGGCCGTTCCTCGGTCGAGCGGACTCGGATACCGCTGCGGCGCGGCCGGTCGAGACGCACACGCTGCTGTGGCTGCCGCCGCTGGTGCTCGCCGGCTGCAGCCTTCTGGTGCCGTTGGCAGCAACAGGCGTGCTGCAGCCGGCGCTCATTCACCCGGCCGTGGCCGCGGCCCGACCGCAGGCGGCCCCTGTGGATGTCAGCCTCTGGAGCGGGTTTAACCTGCCGCTGCTTTTGACCGTGATCACCGGTGCACTGGGCGTCGCCGCGTACCTCGGCTGGGCACGCCTGAAGACGGGGCTCTCGGCCACCATGGGCCGGCTTGTGACCAGCAACGTGGCGTTCTCGGCGCTGCTGGACGCGACGCTGCGGCTGGCGGCCTGGCAGACGCGGGTTCTCCAGCACGGACGCCTCAGCGGCTACGTGTTCCTGTTTGCCGCGGTGCTTGCCGTGCTGCTGGTCCGTGCCCTCGTCGGGGAGCCCCTGCCGGCGCTATGGCTGGCCCGCGCCCCGTATCTGTACGAGTGGGGCCTGGCGGGCCTGCTGATCACGGCCGCCGTGACGGTGATCGGCGCCGGTTCGCGGCTTCTCGCCGTGGCCGCTCTCGGGGTGGTCGGCTTCACCACGACCCTGGTGTTCACCGTCTATGGCGCGCCGGATCTGGCGAAGACGCAGCTGCTGGTGGAAACCCTGGTGGTGATCTTCATCGCCATCCTCATGCTGCATATGCCGGACCTGAGCAGCGTCACGGCAGTCCGGAGGCCGCGGCGGGCGCTCAACGCAGCGATCGCGGGCGTCGTCGGATTGGTGGTCGCGGCCTCGCTGGTCGCGGTGACCCGGCCCGCGCTCGACACCAGCATTCCGGAGTTCTTTGCCGAGAACAGCCTGCCGGGCGGCTTCGGCCGGAACGTGGTCAACGTCATCCTGGTGGACTTCCGTGCCTTTGACACACTGGGCGAGGTGGTCGTGGTGGTGGTCGCCGGCCTGGCTGCGGCGGCGCTGCTGCGACGCCGGCGAGGTTCCCCATGAGCTCGCTGATCTTCCGCACCACTGCCCACCTGGTCGCGGCGCTGATGGTGCTGTTCTCGCTCTATCTCCTGCTGCGCGGCCACAACGAGGCCGGTGGCGGGTTCATCGGCGCTCTGGTTGCCGTCATCGCCTTCGCTCTGATGATGCTGGCCGAGTCCCCCGCCTACGTCCGGGAACGGCTCTGGGTGCATCCCGAGACACTGGCCGTGACCGGCGTGGCGATCGCATTGGCGGCCGGTGTTTTCGGTCTCCTGGCGGGCCAGCCCTTCCTTACCGGGCTGTGGTGGAAGGAGATCCTGCCCCTGGGAACGCCGCTGCTGTTCGATGTGGGTGTCTACCTGGCGGTGCTGGGCGGCGTGCTCGCCGTGCTGCTGCGTCTGGAAGAGGAGCTGAGCTGATGGAGCCGCTCTGGGCCGGCGTCACCGGACTGCTGATCGCTTGCGGCCTCTTCCTGATGCTCGAGCGCCACCTGCTGCGCTTCGTCTTCGGGCTGATTCTCCTGAGCAACGGCGTGAACCTGGCGATCTTCACCGCCGGCCGGGTGACACGCGGCATCCCGCCCCTGATCGCGCCGGACAGCACGCTGCCCGCTCCCGGATATGCGAATCCGCTGCCGCAGGCGCTCATCCTCACCGCCATCGTCATCGGCTTCGGGCTGCTGGTATTCACCCTGGTCCTGGTGGTTCGCGCCTGCCGGTCCGCGGGCAGCGCGGATGTCGACGCCATGCGCGAGGACGCCGAGGAAGAGACGCCGCCGTGAGCGCCCAGCTGAGCCAGTGGCTGCTGGTGCTGCCCGTGATCATCCCGCTGGCGGCGGCGACCGGCTGTTTTCTCTGGCGCGGGCATCCGCGACGCGCGCTCGCGCTGTCGGTACTGGCCGCGGCGCTCACCCTGCTCACTGCAGCCGCGCTGACCGCGGCCGTGCTGCGGCAGGGCGTTCTGTCCGTCGCCTTCGGCGGCTGGCCGGC
>JASFMS010000212.1:0-4913 GCA_050117435.1 Ectothiorhodospiraceae bacterium
GGCTCGGGTCATTATTATCTCCCGGTACCGCCCGTGCTCCAGTGTCTGTAACAGGCCGGCCGCCAGTGCCAGCAGCGTCTTGCCGGTGCCCGCCGGGCCGAGCAGCGTGATGAAGTCGATGGCGGGATCGGTGAGCAGATTGAGGGCGAAGTTCTGCTCCCTGTTGCGCGCGTGAATTCCCCAGACCTCGCTGCCATTCGCGCGAAAGTCCTCGACACGGCGGCAGAGAGCGGATCCGTCCGGGTGCACTTCGGTGATCAGACCTTCGATGCGCCCGTCGATGGAATGGACGCCCTCATTGGGGTACCAGGTCTCGTCGCCCGCCAGCCGGAAGGTGCCGTCCTCCAGCTCTTCTGCGGCCGCGTCGGCAAACTGCCGCACGCCGGTGTAGAGGAGGTCCACATCGTCGAGAACCTGGTCGCTGTGATAGTCCTCCGCGGCCACGCCCAGAACGGTTGCCTGGATGCGCAGGTTCACGTCCTTGGAGACGACGGTGACCTGCCTTTCCGGGTGTTGCCGCTGAAGGTTTACCGCCGCGTCGAGTATGGCGTCGTCCCCGGCCGTGCCTGCGCCGCCCCTGTCGTCGGTCAGAAAGTACAGCCGCCCGGCGACGGGGCCTTCCCGCTGAGCGCCGAGGGGCAGGCCGGCGCGCAGCGCCTCGGGGCCGCCGTCACCGAGCAGGTCGTCGATGAAACGCGACGCCTGGCGAACGTTGCGCGCCTCCTCGCTCACCCCCTTCTTGGCGGTGTCCAACTCCCGCAGGACGGCCATGGGGAGGTAGACGTCGTGTTCCTGAAAGCGGAACAGCGCCGCCGGATCGTGCATGAGCACGGAGGTGTCCAGTACGAACACGCGACTGGCCGGGGACGGCGACGTCATGGCGCGCTGCTCTCGTCAGTCGCCGAGATCGCGCACGGCGGTGAGCACTTCCTCGGCGTGGCCCTTCACCTTCACGCCCCGCCACTCGCGGCGTAGTACGCCCTGGGCGTCGATCAGGAATGTGCTGCGCTCGATTCCGAACACCTTGCGCCCGTACATGTTCTTCTCCTTCAGCACTCCGAAGAGGTTGCAGACCGTCTCTTCCTTGTCGGAGAGGAGGCGAAACGGGAAGCCGTACTTGTCGCGGAAATTCTCCTGGGCCTTGATGCCGTCACGGGAGATGCCGAGTATCACCGCCCCGGCCTGCTCGAAGGCGTCGGCGAGCTCGGCGAAATCCTTGCCTTCCTGGGTGCATCCGGGCGTGTTGGCCTTGGGATAGAAATAAAGGACCACGCTGTTGCCGCGGAGCGCGGACAGGCTCAGGTTTTCGTCGCCGGTGGCCGGGAGCTCGAAATCGGGAACCGTGGCGTCAACGCGAACCTCACTCATCTCCTTGCTCCTTTAGCTCTGACCGGATTGGTAAGTCTAGTCTTTGGCCCGTGCCTACCCTTTCGCCGGTTCGATGATGGCGTCCAGGTTCAGCTGGTCGCAGAAGTCCATGAAGTCTTCCCGCAACCGGGCGATGTGCATGGCGGCGGGTACGTCCACCGTGATCTGCACGGAGAACATCGGCGTGCCCGTGTGGGCAGCCTTGTAGCTCGTGGTCGCCATGTCCCGGATGTTGATCTCCCGCGTGCCGAAGAAAGCGGCCAGTTGCTGAACGATCCCCGGCTGGTCCATGGACACCACCTCCACCGTGTAGGGGAGGAGGTCGCCCTGCCGGCGGGCCGGGCTCGTGCGCTTGCAGTTGATGGTAAGGGCGAGCCGCCGGGCGACGCCGGGAAGGGCCGCTTCCAGCTTTGCCAACTCGTTCCACCGCCCCTCTGCCAGCAGGATGACGGCGAAGTCGCCCCCGAGCACGGTCATGCGGCTGTCTTCGATATTGCACCCGGTATCGGCCACCACACGGGCCAGTTCGTCAACGAGCCCCGCGCGGTCTTCGCCGACAGCGGTTACGACGAGAAGGTTGCTGTTCATCTCCATGACCGGTCGCGCCAGACAAAAAACGAGCCAGAGTGTAGCATGCCGGGGCGCGCCGTTGCGGCGCCGCGAGGGCGTCCGCGAGCGGCCGGGGCGGCAGGTTGTCACGCCACGGCCGCGCAGATACTATGCGGCTTTTCCCGAACCCGGTGGAGAGTGTGGCGATGTTCCGCGGAAGCATGGTTGCCCTGGTCACGCCGATGCATGACGACGGGGCCATCGACGAGGCGGCGCTGGAGCGGCTGGTGGAGTTCCATATCGAGAACGGAACCGACGCCATCGTGGCCGTCGGAACCACCGGCGAGTCCGCGACCCTGGACTACGACGAACACTGCTATGTAATGCGTCGTGTGGTGGAAATGGCGCGCGGGCGCATTCCTGTGATCGGGGGTACCGGCTCCAACTCCACCTGGGAGGCGATCAAGCTTACGCGCTGCGCGATGGAAGGCGGCTGTGACGCCGCGTTGCTGGTGACGCCGTACTACAACAAGCCCACCCAGGAAGGTCTCTACCAGCACTTCAAGGCGGTGGCCGAAGCGGTGCCGATTCCGCAGATCCTCTACAACGTTCCCGGACGCACGGCCTGCGACATGCTGCCGGAGACCGTGGAACGGCTGGCGGACATCTCCAACATCGTCGGCATCAAGGAGGCGTCGGGCAAGGTCGACCGCGCCGAGGAGATCGTGGCCCGCTGCGGGGACCGGATCGATGTGTTCTGCGGCGAGGACGTGCGCAACCTGGCGCTGATCCTCGCCGGCGCGAAGGGTTCCATTTCCGTGACCGCCAACGTGGCGCCCAAGCAGATGCACGAGATGTGCACCGCGGCACTCAACGGTGATCGGGAGGAGGCGGAGCGTATCGACGCGCGCCTCGCCGCTCTGCACAAGGCGCTTTTCGTCGAGACGAACCCGATCCCCGTGAAGTGGGCGGTCCACAAGCTGGGTTTCATCGGTCCGGGAATCCGGTTGCCGATGACGCCCCTGTCCGAGCAGCACCACGAGACCGTGCTGCAGGCAATGAAGCTCGCCGGCGCGCTCTGAGCCTCAACAAGGCCGCGGCCCCACGCCTCAGGGTGCTCGGCGCGCGAGCCCGCGGCGGAACCGCTCGGGGCTGGCGCGGTCAGACGCCCCGGGGTTACGGTCCGCCGGGTCGGCAAGGCGGGCGGTGTTGAATCAGCCGGCCAATCGAGACGAGTACCGGATGCGATCACTTGGAAAATTGGGAACGATCGGCCTGATCGTTCTGTCCGTCGCCGGGTGCAGCCTGTTCAGCGACGAACCCGCGAACGAGCAGACCACCGCGGAGCAGCTCAAACTGCCGCCGGACCTGACCGTCAACGAGGACGATCAGGCACTCACCATCCCCGAGGGCTCGACGTCTTCGGTCTCCGCCAGCGGCGAGCGGACGCAGCAGCTGCTGCCGCAACCGGATAACGTTCGGATCCGTCGTGCCGGGGACGACCGGTGGCTGCAGGTTTCCGCCCCTACCGACCGGGCGTGGAAGTGGGTGAACGCTTTTCTCGAGCGGGCCGGGGTGGGCGTGGCCCGGCGCGAGCCGACGCTCGGCGTCGTGGAGACGGATTGGGTTTACAGCAACCGTCCGCTCACCCGCGGTGTCTTTGCGCCCACCGTTGACGACCGCGACAAGGCGACGGTGGCCGACCGCTACCTCGTGCGTGTGGAGCCGGGGCGGGAGTCCGGAACCAGCGAAATCTTCGTTGCGCACCGGCGTGCTGCTCGCGACGATAGCGGCGACTGGCTGCTGAGGCCCTCCGATCCCTTTCTGGAGGCGGAGTTTCTGCGGGGCCTGATGGTGTACCTGGGCGTTCAGCAGCACAGCAGCTTCCAGCGTGTTGCCGAGGGCGACAACGCCCCGCCGGCGAGTCGCATCGAGCGCAACGATTCCGACGAGCCCGTGCTTGTGGTGGACGAGGCGTTTTTTGAAGCCTGGCGTCGGGTGGGGCTGGCGCTCGACCGGGCAGGATTCACCGTCACCGACCGGGATCGCAGCGGACGTCAGTTCTTCGTGCGCTACGACACGCGCGCGGAGACCGGTACCGAAGAAGAAGGCTTCCTTGCTTCGTTGGCGTTCTGGCGCGACGCCCCGCCGGACACCGTGGTTCGCTATCGGATTCAATTGCAGGAGGGCGAGGGCAAAACCCGCGTGAGGGCGATACGCGACCCCAAGAACCCGGACCGGGCACCGCCGCCGGATCCGGCCATCGCCGAGCGCATCCTGGGCCTGCTTCAGGAGCAGCTTCGATAGCAACCGGGGCGGCGCGGGAAAGCCGCCGCCGGTTTTTCAGCCGCCGCGGCATCCGGATGCCGCGACGGCTCCCGAGCCATATGTAGCCGCCGTTTCGGCTATCTTCTTTCACAAACCAAACGGTCGTTAACAGGCCCCGAAACATGCTGCGCCTGATCGGTAACCCCGCCCTTTCCCTGTTCCGAAGCCAACGTCTGCTGACGGAGCTTCGTGCCGTTGCACCCGCCGTTACGGCGGTTTCCAGCCGTTTCGTGCACTTCGTCGACCTGAATGCCGGTCTCGATGACGAAGAGATGCAAGTCCTCGAGCGGCTGCTTACCTACGGTGATCCGGACGGTCCGGGGGAGACGGAGGGGGCGCTGCTGCTGGTGGTGCCGCGCATCGGCACGATCTCGCCCTGGAGCAGCAAGGCCACCGACATCGCCCACAACTGCGGTTTGACGACCGTGCGACGCATCGAGCGCGGTGTCGCGCATTTCCTGCGCGGACCCGGCGGAGCGGCACTCGACGCGGCGTCCTGTGATGCTGCCGCTGCACTGCTGCACGATCGGATGACCGAGACCGTGCTCGGGGACTGGGATGACGCCCCGGCCCTGTTCCGCCAGTCCGAGCCGGCCCCGCTGGGGACCGTCGATGCCCTGGGTGGCGGTCGTGACGCGTTGCTGGAGGCCGATCGGATGCTAGGGCTC
>JASFMS010000213.1:0-4888 GCA_050117435.1 Ectothiorhodospiraceae bacterium
CTCGACGGCGGTGGCCGCCCGGGGCCTGAGGGCGGGCCGCCGGCACTGGATGAAGCCGCGTGGCGATACGAGACGGCCGGCACCCCATGCGACTGGCTGCGTGTGCGGGCGGTCGGCGGCGCATCGCTAGCCTGGGGCGGGTGGTGCAACCGTTTTCCGGAAATTGTGTTTCGGGACGGCGGGTGGCCTTACGATGCCGGCACCCTCGAGCCGCACTACGATGCCGTCGAGCGACGCCTAAACGTCGTCAGCGAGCCGATCCCGGGCCGTTACCAGCGGCTGGGGGAAACGCTGGGAATCGAAGTCGCGGCGCGGCGCGTATCCCGCATCGACGGCCGCGCGTGGACCGGTGTGCAAAGCCTCACGGTCGCCCGTGTGCGGGCCGCCACCGTGGTCGTGGGTCTCGACTACCGCGGACGACGGGTGCGCGCCCTGGAGGTTATCGGGCCGGACGGTCGGAGCGAGTCCATTCCCGCCCGGGCCTTTCTGATTGCCGCCTCGCCGGTGGAGACGGCGCGCCTGCTCCTCGCGAGCGATCTGGGGGCGCGATGCTCGCGGATCGGCGAAGGCCTTACTTACCACCCGATGGTCGGGTACGCCCTGATCGAGTCCGGCACGGCGACTGCTGCCGATCCCGGTGCCGCATTCGTTCCCCGCTTCGTCAATGTCGGCGCGAAGTCGCGACGGCCTTACCCCGGCGGCTTCTCCGTCGAGCTGAACGGACCCTTCATTGCGGGCGACCTGGCGGCGGAGTTGCAGGGCCGACTCACGACCGGCGCGCCACTGCCTGCGAACGCGCGCGTGACGTTCATTCACGCCATGGGTGAGGCCACCGCCTGTCCGCGGCGGCGGGTGGACCTCTCCCCGAGCGGAACGGATTCATTGGGCAGGCCCGTGCCCCGGATCCACCTGGCGTGGACGGAGGACGACCAGGCGATGGTGAGCGACATGAACGAGGTCTGCGTTGCCATCGCGGAGAACATGGCCGACAACGGTGGCGAGCTGGTCCACTACCTGGATCCGGTCGCTGCGCCGATTCTGTTCCACGAGGCCGGCACCTGTGCGATGGGTCCGGCGGCGATCGGAGCTCCCTGCGACCCCTGGGGACGCGTCCGCGCCCTCGACAACGTATGGGTGGCCGACGCGTCGGCGCTGCCCTCGGCCGGCGACCGGCATCCGACATTGACCATCCTCGCCCATGCACTGCGAGCGGCCGGGTCTGCCGGACGCTGGCTCGAGGCGGGCTGAAGCACGACGCCGCCGGCGATAGAGGGACTATGCTGCTGACAGGGAGCCGTGCTCCCGGGAGGCGGAATGCGATCATGAACCGGCAAGCGAAAGGGCAGCCGCCGTCTGACGGTTTGGTGGATTCCGGGTTCTTTGTGCTGCGAACCCCTCTGCTGCCGTTCGCGGAGCTGGAAGCGTGGAGCGGGGAGCTTCGTTACCCGCAATCTCGGGCGCGTGAGGGCGCCGATCTCGAATCCGCCATCGAATCCGACCGGCAGATGCTGCGCAGGCGGCTGCGGCCGTTGCTGGACAGCGATCCGGTACGCCAGGCCGTGTACATCGCCTCACCATCGCTGGCCGAGTCGCTTTCCGCCTGGCTGGAAAGTCCAGACGCCGGGCGTGGCGGAAAGGCCGAATCGTCACTGGTCAGCTACCTGATGCGCATGGCCGGGCGGGCCACGCCGTTCGGCCTTTTCGCCGGCTGCAGCATCGGACGCATCGGCGCGCGCTCCCAGCTGGCACTCGCGCCGCGTTCCGCGTACCGCTCGCACACCCGTCTTGATATGGGTTATCTGACCGGGCTCTGCGACGCTCTCGCGGCGGACCCGGCCACGCGCAGTGCCCTCACGTACCGGCCGAACCCCGGGCTTTACCGGGCCGGCGGGCATTTTCGTCTGGCGGAGCGCCGTTCGACCGAACCGGCGGGGCCGTATACCTATCACCTGGTGAGCATCGAGCCGACGAAGGCGCTGGAGGACACGCTCGGCCGCGCGCGGGACGGCGCCCGGCCCGGAGAGCTCGCCGATGCGTTGTGTCGGGACTACGACACGGTCTCGGTCGAGGAGGCCGAGGAGTTCGTGGCGGACCTCATCGACGGCCAGGTTCTGCTGCCGGAGCTTGAACCGCCCGTCACCGGTCCCGATCCGCTGCAGGACATTCTGCGTGTCATACGCGAAACCGGAGAATCGGTGGGCGTTGTCGAGAAGCTCGAGCAGGCCGCAAACGCGCTGGCGAACATCGACGCCGCCGGGCTCGGCGTTCCCCCGGAACGCTATCGGCGCGTGGCTGACGACATCGGTGCATTGACCCGTGGGGCGGGCGGGCGGCACCTGTTCCATGTCGACCTTTACAAGCCCGCCCCGGAGGCGACCCTCGGACCCGCGGTGATCGGCGAGATTCGCCGTGGCATTGCGCTGCTGCAGCGCCTGTCTCCGCCGCAGCCGCGTCAGGACGTGATCCAGTTTCGGGACGCGTTTCTCGAGCGATATCAGGATCGGGAGGTGCCCTTGGCCGAGGCGCTGGACGAGGAAACCGGCATCGGCTTCGGCGCACCGCCACCGGAGGAGGCGGAGGCGTCGCCCCTGCTGGAAGGGCTGGCCTTGTCCGGCGGAGGGGGGCAGTCGGTGCCTTGGAGCGACCGGGAGACTCGGCTATTCCGTCGCCTGTGTCGGGTCCTGCAGTCCGGCGTTGACGAATTGGCACTGGAAGATGACGACATCGACGCGCTAGCGGCAGCCGAGTCGCCACCACTCCCCCCGGCGCTTGCGGCCAACGTGACCGTGGCGGCGCGCTCCGAGTCCGCGGTCGATCGGGGGGATTTCCGGCTCCTTTGGCATGGAGCCTTCGGCCCCTCCGGCGCCCTGTACCTGGGGCGCTTCTGCCACGGGTCCACGGAGCTGCGGCGCTGGGTCGAACTGCACCTGGCGGCCGAGGAGGCACTGTCCCCTGAGGCGGTATTCGCGGAGATCGTGCACCTGCCCCCGGGCCGGATCGGCAACGTCATCTGCAGGCCTGCCTTTCGCCGTTACGAGATCCCCTATCACGGCCGCTCCGGCGTAGCACCCGAGTGCCAGCTTCCGGTCGGCGACCTGCGCGTGGCCGTGGCGAACGGGCGCATAGTCCTGCGCTCCGCGCGCCTGGAGCGCGAGGTTGTTCCCCGCCTCAGTACGGCCCACAACGCGCCGCAGGCGGAATTGGGAGTCTATCGGTTCCTGTGCGCGCTGCAGGTCCAGGATGTCGCCAACTGGCTGGCTTGGGACTGGGGCGTGCTGCAGACGGCGCCGTTCCTGCCGCGGGTCCGGGCCGGCCGGCTCGTGCTCGCGCGGGCCCGATGGCGGCTGGACGAGAACGATCTGGCGGGGCTCGCACACCGCCGGGGGGCCGCGCTGATGCGCGCCGTGGACGAGCTGCGCGACCGTCTGCTGCTCCCGCGCTGGGTTGTGCTGACCCACGCCGACCGACTCCTCCCGCTCGACCTGGACAACGTGCTCTGCGCCGAGCTTCTTGCCAGCCAGGCGCGCCGTGCCTCGGCATTGGACCTGAAAGAGCTCTACCCGACGCCCGACCAGCTCTGCGTATACGGGCCCGAGGGCCGCTTCGTCCACGAGATGCTGGTGCCCCTGGTGCGGAGCGAGGCGGCGTCGGCGGCAAGCGCGACCGGCGCTCCGGCCCGTGTGCCTGCGGGTGGGGCGCGGCGTGTCTTCCCGCCAGGCAGCGAGTGGCTGTACGCGAAACTGTACGTCGGTGCCGCCGGTGTCGAACGGGTGCTGCTGGAGGCGGTGGAGCCGGTCGTGCACCGGGCCGCAACCGAGGGGGCCGTGGAGCGTTGGTTCTTCGTGCGCTATGCCGACCCGCATGCACAGCTGCGTCTTCGCCTCTCGGGAGACCCCGGGTACCTGCAGACTGAACTCTGGCCAATGCTCATGGAGCGGCTTGTCCCGCTCATGGAAGACGGCACGGTGTGGCGTGTCCAGCTGGATACCTATGACAGGGAGCTGGAGCGGTACGGAGGCGGTGCCGGGATCGAGCTCGCAGAGGCACTGTTCCATGCCGATAGCGAGGCTGCCCTCGGGTTGCTGCCATTCTTGCAGGTGGAGGAGGCCGGGTTGCGCTGGCGGATCGCTCTACTGAGCGCTCACCGCCTGATGGACGACCTCGGTCTCGAGCTGGAACCCCGCATCCGGCAACTCACGGCGATGCGCGACGGGTTGCGCAAGGAGTTCGGCGCCGATCGCGAGGTTGATCGCCAGGTTGGGCGCAAGTTTCGCGATCTCCGCAACGAAATCGAGTCGATGCTGGGCGCCACGGGTACAGGCGACCCCGGCGAAGCGCTGGTGGCCGCGGCGTCGATTCTGGATCGGCGTTCGGAGCGGGTGCGCCCCATTGGCCGGGAGCTGACGCGTCTGGCGTCGACGGGAGAGCTGGGAAGAAGCGTCGAGGAGCTTGCGCTGAGTTTCGTGCACATGAGCACGAACCGGCTCCTGCGCGCGGCGGCCCGGGCCCAGGAGCTGGTGCTGTACGACCTGCTGGTCCGCCACTACCAGTCAATCGTCGCGCGCGCCGGCTTTCGCTAGCCACGCTGACGGACGGAGAGACTCTCGGTGACGCGCGAGGAAGTGAACACCCGCCGCTCGCGAGCGCGAGTACGTGGAGCGCGTGATCGTCGGAAGGAGAACGTGGACACCCACCGTTCGTAGCGGGACGCGAGATCGCGCGGGGACGTCTCGCGGGGACGTGGACACCCACAACTTGACCGCGATGCCCGATTGCGGGATTTGGCTCTTGATCCTGTTTCCCTACTGCACTGTGGGTGTCCACTTTTCCCTTTTGGTCCGCCTCGCTGCCCTTCGTCCTGGTGAACGGGTATTGGACGTTGCGTGTG
>JASFMS010000214.1:0-4871 GCA_050117435.1 Ectothiorhodospiraceae bacterium
CGGGGAGGATGAGCGCGTGAACCGGCTCTGCGAGCTGAATGTCATCGAGCAGGTGCGTAATGTCTGCCACACGAATATCGTCCAGAATGCCTGGTCCCGCGGCCAGTCCCTGTCCGTGCACGGCTGGATCTACGGCCTGCGCGACGGGCTGGTGAACGACCTGGACGTCTGCGTTACCGGCCGCGAGGACATCGACCCGATTTACCACATGTCACCGGACGGCCAATAGGCGCCGATGAGCGTGAATGCCGGTTCGGTCCGCAGGCGGGGTTAGCATGAGTAGCGACCGCGGTTCCGCGAAGCTCGAGGCCGACCACCATCCGGACGCCATCAGCGAGCGACTGGCAGAGGACACTCGGCACAGCTATCTCGGAGATGCCGTTCTCGGCGGAATCGATGGCTGTGTCACCACCTTCGCGGTGGTCGCCGGGGTTGCCGGCGGCGGCCTTTCCGCTGGCGTGGCGATTATCCTCGGGTTCGCGAACCTGCTCGCAGACGGCTTCAGCATGGCCGTTAGCAACTACCAGGGAACCAAGAGCCAGCGGGAGCTGGTGAGTAAGGTCCGGCGCATGGAGGAACACCACATCCGCCACGTGCCGGACGGCGAACGCGAAGAAATACGCCAGATTTTTGCGGCCAAGGGCTTTGAAGGGGAGGTCCTGGAGAAGGTGGTGTCCACCATTACCAGCGATCGCAAGCTCTGGGTGGACACCATGCTCACCGAAGAGCACGGACTGCAGCTCGATACCCCGAATCCCCTGCGCGCGGCGCTGGTGACGTTCGCCGCGTTCTGCATGGTGGGCCTTGTGCCCCTGTTGCCCTACCTCCTGCCCGGCCTGCCGGTGCGTTTGACGTTTCCCGTCAGTGCCGCGGCGACCGCGGTCGCGTTCTTTCTCATCGGCCTCGCCAAGGGCCGTTACCTGGAGCACGCCATGTTGCGGGGTGGTCTGGAAACGCTTTTCCTCGGCGGAGGAGCGGCGGCACTGGCTTATGGCGTCGGCGCGTGGCTGCAGGCCACGTTCGGCATCGCCTGAGACGCTTGACGCGGATCAACTTCGCCCGGGTTCGCCCACGATAGGTTGTTGTCATCGGGGCTGCGGACGCAGCGCCTCTGTGCGTCGATGGTCCGCGCGCCCGTCCCGGGAACAACTATTCATGACGCGCTTCCCCGGCAATCAATGGGGCGCGCGGGAGGGGCAATCGGCGCGATGCAGGTTATCGATCGATCGGGGCTGGATGCCCTGATCAGAGTGCTAGGAAACCAGGGCTACACCGTGGTCGGGCCGGTGGTGCGCGACGGCGCCATCGTCTACGACACCGTCACGGGCATCGACGACCTCCCCGTGGGCTGGACCGACGAACAGGAGGCGGGAACCTACCGCGTGCGGCGCCGGGGCGACGATGCCGTATTCGGCTTCGTCGTCGGGCCGCACTCCTGGAAGCGTTACCTGTTTCCGGCGCGGCAGCGGCTGTTTCGTGCCCGTCAGACCGACCAGGGCATGGAAGTGGAGGCCGAGCCTTCTCCCGCCGAGCGCTATGCGTTTCTGGGCGTGCGCTCCTGCGAGCTGGCGGCCATGGGCATTCAGGATCGGGTGTTCGGCGGCGGGCCATACACCGACTCGGCGTATGCCGAGCGCCGCCGCAACTCGCTGGTGATTGCGGTGAACTGCGCTGAGGCCCATGGCACCTGTTTCTGCGCCTCCATGGGCACTGGGCCGCGGGCCCGGGACGGCTATGATCTGGCCCTTACCGAGATCCGGCTGGGCGAACGTCACGGCTTCACCGTCGAAGTCGGCAGCGAGGCGGGAGAGACGGTGCTGCGGGAGCTGGACGCGCGGGAGGCCGACACTGCCGAACAGCGCGAGTCGGAGGCCGTCTCACAGCGCACCGAAGCGCAGATGGGGCGGCATCTGGACACTACCGAACTGCCGCGGCGGCTCATGGAGAACCTGGAACACCCGCGCTGGGACGACGTGGCGGACCGCTGTCTGGGGTGCGCCAACTGCACCATGGTCTGCCCCACCTGTTTCTGCTCGACGGTGGAGGATGTTTCCGATCTCACCGGAACCGAGGCCGAGCGCGTACGCCACTGGGACTCCTGTTTCAACCAGGCGTTCAGCTATGTGGCCGGCGGCAGCGTGCGCACCAGCACCCGTGCCCGCTACCGTCAGTGGCTGACCCACAAACTGGCGACCTGGCACGACCAGTTCGGCAGTTCCGGCTGCGTGGGTTGCGGGCGCTGCATCACCTGGTGCCCGGTGGGCATCGACATCACGGAAGAAGCACGTGTCATTGCCAGCGACGACGGAGAGTCGAACTGATGGATATCGGACAGACGGTTCGCGAGCAACCTTTCTTCCACGGCATGTCGGAACCGTACCTGGACTTCATCGCCGGCTGTGCCCACGAGGTCCTGTTCGACGCAAACGCCAGCATCCTGCGGGAGAACGCGCCGGCGGATTACTTCTATCTGCTGCTCACGGGCAACGTCGTCCTGACGGTGCATCTACCCCATCGCGGTGCCATGCCGCTGGAGACAATCGGTCCCGGAGAGGCGCTGGGGTGGTCCTGGCTGGCCCCGCCGTATCGCTGGCATTTCGACGCCCATGCGCTGGAGCCCACTCGCGCCATCGCTTTCGATGCCCGCTGTCTGCGCCAGAAGATGACCGAAGACAAGGAGCTCGGCTATGAGCTCATGAACCGTTTCGTCGCCGTCATCAGCCAGCGGCTGCACGCCGCGCGACTCCAGGTGCTGGACCTGTACGGACCGCCGGGCCGGGAGACGGGGGCATGACGCTATCCGCGGCGCCGGACCCCATGGTGCCCCGGCCCTACCGCATTCGTTCCGTGCTGCGCGAAACGGTTGGCGGGGATGTTTTCACCTGGGAAATGATGCCCGTTGAGGGCGAAGCCATGACCTTCGCCCCGGGGCAGTTCAACATGCTCTACCAGCTGGGTATCGGCGAGGTGCCCATCTCCATAAGCGGTGACCCGCAAGGGGGATCGCTGGTTCACACCCTGCGCGCCGTGGGCGGCGTGACCCAGGCGATGGCCGATCTCGGCATTGGCGACGTCGTCGGCGTGCGCGGACCTTTCGGCAGCCGTTGGCCGGCGGCCGAGGCCGAGGGAGGCGATCTGGTGGTGGTGGCCGGCGGCATCGGGCTGGCGCCGTTGCGCCCGGTGATCTATCACGCCCTCGCTAACCGGGACCGCTACCGGCGGGTGTATGTCTTCTATGGTGCCCGTGAGCCCCAGGCAATGATCTTTCGTGCCGAGCTGGAGCAGTGGCGCGAAAGTGCCGAACTGACGCTGGCAATGACCGTGGACCGCAGCGCCGACGGCTGGAGCGGCAACGTGGGGGTGGTGACGCGGCTGATCGACCGCACCGCGCTGGACCCGGAACGCTGTACTGCCATGCTCTGCGGCCCCGAGGTGATGATGCGTTATGCCGCACTGTCGCTGTCGCGGCAGGGAATGGACGCGTCACGCATCTGGCTCTCCATGGAACGCAACATGAAGTGCGCTCTGGGCTACTGCGGGCACTGCCAGCTGGGCCCGCATTTCGTCTGCAAGGACGGTCCCGTATTCACTCTGGACCGGATTCAGCCGCTGATGGACGTGAGGGAGCTTTAGTGGACGGAAAAGCGAAACCGCGGCTGGCGGTGTGGAAATTCGCTTCCTGCGACGGCTGCCAGCTGACGCTGCTTGACTGCGAAGACGAGCTGCTGGCGCTTGCAGGGGAGGTGGATATCGCCTATTTCCCGGAGGCGTCCAGCCGCATGGCCGAGGGGCCCTACGATCTCTCCCTGGTGGAGGGATCGGTGACCACGGCCCACGACGCCGAGCGGATCCGCCAGGTGCGCAAGGAGTCCCGGGTGCTGGTCACCATCGGCGCCTGCGCCACCGCCGGCGGCATCCAGGCGCTGCGCAATTTCCGTGACGTGGAGGAGTTCACCCGCGCGGTGTACGCCCACCCCGAGTACATTGACACGCTGGCAACTTCAACGGCCATTGCCGACCACGTACCGGTGGACTTCGAGCTTCGCGGCTGTCCCATCAGCAAGGAGCAGCTGCTGGATGTGATCGCGGCATATCTGGTGGGCCGCCGGCCGCAAACGAGTGCCCACAGCGTCTGCGAGGAGTGCAAGCGCGCCGGTAACGTCTGCGTGCTCGTGGCCCACGACACGCCCTGTCTCGGGCCCGTGACCCAGGCGGGTTGCGGCGCCCTCTGTCCGTCCTTCCACCGGGGATGCTACGGCTGTTTCGGCCCCAAGGAGGCCCCGAACACCGTTGCGCTCAGCGAACGCCTTGCCGGCCTCGGCATGGAACCGGCGGAGCTGCAGCGCGTCTACCGGACGTTCAATGCCGACGCCGACGCCTTCCGCGAAGAGAGCGAACGCCATGAGTGACGGATCCGGAACACGCACCGTATCGGTGGACTACATCGCAAGGGTGGAAGGGGAAGGCGCGCTGTACCTGGAGACCCGGGATGGTCGTGTGGAAACCTGTCAGCTGCGCATCTTCGAGCCGCCGCGGTTCTTCGAGGCGTTTCTTCGCGGCCGGGACTTCCGGGAAGCACCGGATGTCACTTCGCGCATCTGCGGGATCTGTCCCATTGCCTACATCATGAGCTCCAGCCAGGCCATGGAGAGCATCGCCGGAGTGACGCTGGAGCCGCCGCTGCGGGCACTGCGCCGGCTGGTCTACTGCGGCGAGTGGATCGAGAGCCACGTGCTGCACATCTACATGCTGCACCTGCCGGACTTTCTCGGTTACGACGACGCCATGGCCATGGCGAAGGACCACCCGGAGGCCGTACGCCGCGCCCTGCGTCTGAAGAAGGTGGGCAATACGCTGATGCGCGTCATCGG
>JASFMS010000215.1:0-4864 GCA_050117435.1 Ectothiorhodospiraceae bacterium
GCGCACGTGGACGCCCAAGGGCACGGTGGGCATGGGCGGCATGTCCACCGCCATCTACCCGGAACACCTCCCCGGCGGCTATCAGGTGTTCGGCCGCACCCCCGTGCCCATCTGGGATACGGAGAAACGCTTCCCCGTGTTCGAGAACAGCATCTGCCTGTTCCAGCCCGGTGACCGCATTCGCTTCGTGCCCTGCTCCATCGAGGAGTTCGAGTACATCGAGGGCAAGGTCGCCGACGGCACCTACCAGTACAACCTCGTCGAGTACCAGAAGTTCTCCGTCGCCCAGTACAAGGAGTGGGTGGCCGGTATCGACGAAACCCAGCGGTTCTGAGAGGGGGTAAGGACATGTTCGAAGTCATAAACGCCGGGCTGGAAACGGCAATCCAGGACTACCCCGGACGCGTCGGCTACTGGAACCAGGGTTTTCCGCCTTCCGGCCCCATGGACAGCTGGTCGTTCCGCCTCGCCAACGTGCTCGTGGGCAACGAGCCGGGAGACGCCGCGCTGGAATGCCAGTACGTCGGCCCGGAACTGAAATTCGACGACGATACGGTGGTGGCCGTGACCGGCGGCGACATGCAGCCGCAGATCGACGGCAACCCCATCGAGCTGTGGCGCAGCTACGCCGTCAAGGCCGGGCAGACGCTGAAGCTCAGCTACGCGAAAACCGGCGCCCGTGGCTACATTGCCGTGGCCGGCGGCATCCGCACCGAGCCCTGGCTCGGCTCCCGTGCCACCTTCCACAAGGCCGGCGTCGGCGGTTTCGAGGGGAGTGCCATAAAAGCCGGCCAGAAGATTCCCACCGGCGACGCCGCCAGCGGCACCCCGGACATGGTGGTGGTTCCCGAAGCCCGCCCGACGATTCCCACGGACAAGCACTGGGATGTGGAAGTCGTGGCCGGCCCCAACGACGACTGGCTCGACGAGGCGGGCATCCGCACATTCCTCGATGCCGAGTGGAAGCTCTCCGCAAAGTCCGACCGCACCGGTTACCGCCTGGACGGTCCCGGCGACAAGCTCACCTTCGCCGACAAGGCCATCAACAAACGCCCCGAGCACGGCTCGGAGCCGTCCAACATCATCGACCAGGGCTACCCCAACGGCGCCATCAACCTGGCCGGCCAGACCCCGATCATCCTGGTCAAGGACGGTCCCAGCATGGGCGGCTTCATCAACCCCTTCACCGTGCCCACCGTGGGCTTCTGGAAGCTGGGTCAGGCAAAGCCCAGCGAGGTTCTTCACTTCAGGGCCATTTCCGTGGACGAGGCGCAGCGCCTGGAGCGGGAAATGACCCGCACCTGCTCGAAGGAGTCACTGCGGCCGGCGTGAACCGCGGCCGAGGCATGAATCAACGGCATTCCCAAAGGAGGAAACCGGATGGCTGAACATACCGTCGAAGCCCACCTGCCGGGCGTGTTCTACCGGCGACCGAGCCCGGACGCCGACCCGTTCGTCAACGAGGGGGACAAGGTTACCGCCGACGACACGGTGGGCCTCATCGAGCTGATGAAGTCCTACCACGAGATCAAGGCCGGCGCCGCCGGCACGATCAAGAGTTTTCTCGTGGACAACGAGGGCGACGTGGACCCCGGCCAGGGGCTGGTCGTCATCGAGTCCGATTGATGCCACTGCCCAGGAGTACACAACAATGAACATGCGACAGCTGCGACGTGTCGGGGTAACCGCCCTGTTCGGCGGCCTGATGCTGGCCGGGACGAGCGCCCAGGCCTTCAACGTGGAAGCCTACTACGGCGACTACGATGCCTCCGCCAAGAAGGCCGGCCGGCCGGCGGAGTCCCTCAGCGGCCCCAAGAGCGAGGAATGGAAGGTCCCCTCGCCGGACAAGCCCTACAAGATCGGCGTCTCCTTCCCTCACCTGAAGGACCCGTACTGGTTGGCCGTGAACTACGGCATCATCGACGAGGCCCGCAAGCTCGGCGTTGGCGTCGAGCTGGTGGCGGCCCAGGGTTACGAGGACATCACCGGCCAGATCTCCCAGGTGGAGAACCTGCGTAACCGGGGCATCGACGGCCTCGTGCTGGCGGCGATCAGCTATGCGGCCCAGGACGGCCTGGTGGAGTCCCTGAGCAAGGACATGCCCGTCGTCGAGGTCATCAACGACATCCAGGCCCCCGCCATCGCCGCCAAGACTCTGGTGTCCTTCTACACCATGGGCTACGTGGCCGGTGAGTACGTCGCCAAGGACTCCGAGGGCAAGGACAGCGTCAGCGTGGCCTTCCTGCCCGGTCCGGCGGGCTCGGGCTGGGCGCCGGACACGCTGGACGGCTTCAAGCAAGCACTGGCGGACGGCGGCGCGGACGATCGCGTCAACATCGTCACCGTCAAGTGGGGCGACACCGGCAAGAGCGTGCAGACGTCCATCATCGAGAACGTGATGAACGAAAACCCGGACCTGGACTACCTGGCCGGTAACGCCGTCGCCGCCGACGCCGCACCGGACGTGCTGCGCAACCTGGACAAGAAGCCGAAGATCGTCGCCACGTTCCTGATCCCGCCGCTGTACGAAAAGATCAAGAACGGCGACGTCGCCGCCGCGCCCACGGACTTCACCGCCCTGCAGGGCCGCATGGCCATCGACGCCATGGTGCGGATCCTCAACGGCGAAAAACCCGGCAAGGACTTTCCCTTCCGCGCCGGCCCGAAGATCCAGCCTCTGACCCCCGAGACCATCGGCCAGTACAACTACGAGGACATGCTCGGTCCGCGTGACTGGCGCCCGGTGTTCTCCGTCGAGCCCAAAGAGTAGCGCTCAGCCGGGAGGCCGCCCGCGCGGCGGCCTCCCGGCCGCTCAGTTACGACGTCACTCGCGAGCGCAGGTAGAGACAGCATTCCATGGATACGATTCTCGACGTTTCCGGCATCCGCAAACGCTTCCCCGGCGTCACCGCGCTGGCGGATGCGCACCTGCAGGTCCGTGCCGGCGAGGTTCACGCCCTCGTGGGCGAGAACGGCGCGGGGAAATCCACCCTGGTCGGCGTGATCTGCGGTGCCGTTCACGCGGACGAGGGCCGCATGACTTTCCTGGGGCAGGACTATCACCCCCGCTCTCCGCAGGATGCTTACCAGCGGGGAATCCGCGTGGTGTTCCAGCACCTGAGCCTGATCCCCAATCTTACCGTCACCGAAAACCTCTTCCTGGGGCGCGAAATGGCCGGCGCCCTGGGCTTCATCAAGCGCCGCGGCATGTCGGCCCAGGCCCGGGAACTGCTTGAGGAACTGGGTTTCGCCCACATCCCGGCGTCCGCCCGGGTGGGGTCGCTCACCACCTCGCAGAAATACCTGGTGGAAGTGGCCAAGGCCATGCTGGAGCGCCCCACGCTGATCATCCTCGACGAGCCCACCGCCGCCCTTAACGCGTCCGAGACCGAGGTGCTTTTCATGCTGGTGCGCACCCTGAAGGACGAGGGCAGCGGCGTCATATGGATCACCCACAGGCTCGAGGAGCTCTACCACATCACCGACCGGGTAACGGTGATGCGTGACGGGCACTACGTGGAGACCCGGGACACCCGCTCGGTGGAAAGGGACGAGATCATCCGCCTCATGACCGGCCGGCAGATCGCCGAGTCGGAGGCACCCGACCCGGCGCTCATCGGTACCGACCGCCGAGTGATCATCGAGGATCTGCATACCGCCGGGGGGCTGCAGGGCCTGTCCATGCACGTCCGCGCCGGCGAGGTGCTGGGCCTGGGCGGGCTGGCCGGCTCCGGCGTCGAGGAGATCGGACGCGCCCTCTACGGCCTGCATCCGGTCACCCGCGGGCGCATCGAGATGCTGGGCCGGGAATACCGCCCTCGCGGACTGAAACCCCATATCCTCTCCCGACAGGGTATTTTCTACCTCCCGGGGGATCGCCAGTCCGAGGGCATCATCGACGTCCGCCCGGTGCTCGAAAACGCCACCATGTCGTCCCTGGACGCTCTGGGCCGGCTCGGATTTCTGCACCGCCTGCGCGAACGCCGCACCGTCTCTGACTACGTGGATCGCCTGCGGGTACGCACCCCGTCCCATTCCCAGCCCATCAAGTTCCTCTCCGGCGGCAACCAGCAGAAGGTGCTGTTCGCCCGGGGCATGCTCACCGACCCCCAGGTGTTCATCCTCGAGGAACCCACGCAGGGCGTGGACGTAGGCTCCAAGGCGGACATCTATGCGGTCACGCGGGAGCTGGCCGAGTCCGGCGCCGCCGTGATCGTCATATCCACGGACACCCGCGAGCTGCTGACCATCTGTCACCGGATCATCGCCATCAGCCAGGGGCGCATGTCGCGGGAATTCGCCCACGGAGAGGCCGACGAGGAACAGCTCGTCAGCGCGTACTTCGGATCGAACGCCAGCAGAGAGGCCCTATGAACACCACCGTGGAAACCCGAAAACACGAAACCGGCGGCGGGCACGTCAGCACGGTACTGAACTTCGCCCGCGTCGTCTTTACCAAGACTGGGGCCCTGCTGCCGCTGTTCGTGATCATGGTCATCTATTTCTCGGTGGCCTCGGATCACTTCCTCAGCGAACGCAACATATCCACCATCGCCACCCAGTCGGTGTATTTCACCCTGGTCGTCATCGCCCAGGCGATCGTCATGATCACCGGCGGCTTCGACCTCTCCGTGGGCGCGGCCATCGCGCTCACCAGCATCACCACCAGTTCGGTAATCGTGGCCGTGCCCGGTGTCGGCGGCATCGCCCTGGCCACCGGCGCCGGCGTGCTCACCGGCGCAGCCGTCGGCGCCGCGAACGGGACGCTCATATCACAGTTCCGCGTCTCGCCGCTTATCGTCACGCTGGGCATGGCGTCCATGGTGAGCGGCTTCGCGCTGATCGTCACCGGCGGCGTACCCAT
>JASFMS010000216.1:0-4838 GCA_050117435.1 Ectothiorhodospiraceae bacterium
GCCTGCTCTTGCGGCAGCGACCAGACGATGGAACAGCGGCCGTCGGCCAGTGGGAGGAAAGCGAGCGGACCGCCGGGCAGAAAACGCTGGCGCGCGGTCTCCCCGTGGGGTCGCTCGGTGCTCACCGCCGCCACCAGCCCGCGTTGCCCGTAGCCGGTTTCCCGTACGGCAATGCCAGCCACCTCACGAACCGCGGAGTCCGCGCCGTCGGCCCCCACCAGCAGCCGCGCGTCCAGGCGCCGGCCATCCTCCAGGCGCGCCCGCACCGCCTCCTCACCCAGCTGCCAGTCCGCAAGCCGGACGGGCGCCATGACATCCACCCCCGCTTCCCGCACCCGTTCCGCCAAAACGGCCTGGATAAGCTCGTTTTCGACGATGTGCCCCAGGCACGGCTCGCCCAGTTCGGCGGCGTCGAAACCGACACGGCCACCGCCGCTGACATCGACGGCCTCGATGCGGTGGAACGGACTGATCCGCGCCCGGGCTATGCCCTCCCAGGCGCCGAGCCCTGCCAGCAGCCGCTGGCTTGCCGGATTCACGGCAGATACCCGCAGACGGTAGTCGCCGCCGTGCCAGACCGGTGGACGGCGGGCGTCCAGAACGGTCACCCGAAACCCCGAGCGTGCCAGACCAAGCGCGAGGGTGAGGCCCACCATGCCGGCGCCCTGAACGAGAACGTCAGTGTCGGTCATGCGTCTCCTCCGGCGGCGGGGGTCAACGGCACTCCCCGAGCCAGTCTCGGCAACCACCCGGCGCGGCCCATGGCCTGGCGCAGCAGCGCGTGCTTGCCAACGGGCATGAGATCGAGCGCCAGCAATCCCGCGTTACGCAGCGAGCGCAGGCCGGGCAGGTCGTTGGAAAACACCCTCACCAGGGTGTCCGTGAAACCCATGGTCCGGCGGTAGTCGCCGCTGCGAAGCTTCTGGTAGCGGTCCAGCAGCGCCTGGGCACCGGGGTCCGCCGAGGCCGCCACCGCCTCGGCGACGAGCTCCGCCAGCACGGCCACGTCCCTGACCGCCAGATTGAAACCCTGGCCGGCGACGGGATGCAGCGTGTGAGCGGCGTTGCCGATGACAGCGACGCGCCGGTCGGTAAAACGTTCGGCGGTGAGCGCCGCCAGCGGATACACACCCCGCTTCCCCACCTGGAGAAAACGCCCCAGCCGGTAGCCGAATCGTTGCTGAAGCCCGGCGAGGAACGCCCGATCGTCCAGCCCGGCAACGGAATCCGCGTCATCGCTGGAAACCGTCCAGACCACCGCGCACCGTCCCTGCGTGCCGGGAAGCAGCGCCAGTGGCCCGTCACGGGTGAAACGTTCGAAGGCACGGCCGGCGTGATGGCGCTCCGGCGTCACATTGGCGATCACCGCCGACTGACCGTACGGGCGCTCCTGCAGACCGATGCCGAGGGCCTCCCGTGTGGCGGAGCGAGCGCCGTCGGCCACCACCAGCAAGCGGGCGCGCAGCCGCTCTGTTACCTCGTCGCCCGTTAGGGATACGACAACGCCGTCCGCGTCCGCTTCCACACCGTCAACCTGCGCCGGGCAGAAGCAGTCGACCCCGTCCGCCGCTGCCAGGGCCGGTTGCAGGGCGGCCCCGAGGGCACGGTTGGGAACGACGTAACCCAGCGCCTCCAGCCCTTCGTCGCTGGCGTGCAGACGCACGAACCCGAAACCGCCGCGTTCGGAGACATGAATCTCGCGAATGGCGGCAGCCTCCCGCGACAGCGACCGCCATAGCCCCAGAGCCTCGAAGAAACGGCGGGTCGTGGGAGCAAGGGCCGTCTGGCGGTCGTCGAAACTGGGTTGCGCGGCGGCGCCGGGCGCGACGGGCTCGATCACCGCAGCGCGGACCCCTGTCCCGTCCAGGGCACACGCCAGGCTGGCTCCGACCAGTCCGCCGCCGGCGATGACGACGTCGTAGTCCGCCACTGCTCGCGTTCCATCCACCTCGACTACGCCGTCCCGGCCATGATGGACTCGATGTCGTCAATCGCCTTGGGTGCGTCCATGCTGAGGACTTCGTGGCCGTCGCGTGTGACTGCCACGTCGTCCTCAATGCGCACTCCGATACCGTGGAAACGCTCGTCCACGCCTTCCGCGCCCGGCGCGATGTATAGGCCAGGCTCCACCGTGAGCACCATTCCGGGTTCCAGCAGACGCCATTCGCCGTCCACCTTGTAATCGCCGACGTCGTGGACGTCCATGCCCAGCCAGTGCCCGGTCCGGTGCATGAAGAAACGCCGGTAGTCGCCGTTTTCGATGATGGCCTCCCGGTCTCCCTGCAACAGGCCGAGCTCGATCATCCCGTCCACCAGCACGTCCGTTGCGACCTCGTGGGGCCGGTTCCAGTGGGCACCGGGGCCGACGGCCTCGATGGCCGCCTGCTGGGCCGCAAGGACGACCTCGTACACCCCGCGCTGTTCCGCGGAAAAACGCCCGTTCACGGGGAACGTCCGGGTGATGTCGGAGGCGTAGCAGTCCAACTCCACGCCCGCGTCGATGAGCAGCAGATCGCCGTCGCGCAGTTCATCGCCATTGCGAATGTAATGCAGCACGCAGCCATTGGCACCGCCGCCCACGATGGGCGGATAGGCGGCCCAGCCGTCCGCCCGGCGGAACGCGGCCTGGAACTCGGCCTCGATCTCGTGCTCGCGCATGCCCGGGCGACACACTTCCATGGCGCGGCGGTGCGCCGCAGCCGATACCTGCGCGGCGCGGCGCATGACGGCAATCTCGCCGGCACTCTTGACGAGACGCATCTCGTGGAGGAGATGCTCCAGCGAGACGTATTCCGCCGGCGCCCGGGCGCCGGAGCGCACATTCTCGCGCACGTGATTTACCCAGGCGATGACCCGGTGGTCGAACTCCGGGTCTGTGCCCATGGTGTAGTACACGCGCCGGCGCCCTTCGATCAGCCCGGGCAGGATCTCGTCGATGTCGGCGATGGGGAAAGCATCGTCGGCCCCGTATTCCGACACTGCCCGCTCCTGCCCGACGATGGGTCCGTCCCAGGTTTCCCGCTCCGGGTGGCGCTCGCGGCAGAAGAGCAGGTATTCGCCGTGACCCCGGCCCGGCGCGAACACGGCGACCGCCTCGGGCTCACCAAAGCCGGTGAGGTACTGAAAATCGCTGTCCTGCCGGTAGGGATGAAAAACGTCCCGGTTGCGGCGACGTTCCGGCGCCGCCGGAACGATGGCGATGCCGTCGTCCCCGATCATGCGCATCAACTCGCCCCGTCGACGGGCGAACTCCTTGGCCTCCATGACACCTCCGGGTGTTCAGTGCAGTGTACGATCGTCGCGGGGAGGTTGCGCCGGCTTGGACTCCGACTTCGGCTTTCCCGCGGCGGTACCCAGGTGCTCCATTACCAGCAGGGCGCCCACGCGGACATACTCCACAAGCTCCGCGTAGGCCTCCTCATTCTCCTCGTCGTCCACCGCGTCCGCTTCCACCTGGCCGATGTCCCCCAGGTCACGCAGCACTTCGGAGACCTCCTTCGGCAGCTCCCGGCGGGACTGCAGGCCTCCCATACCGAGACCGGCAAGGTAGCCGCGGCACCAGTCGCCCAGCGCTTCGGCGCGCTCGCCGATGCCGGCGTCGTCCCCCGGCAGCAGCGGCTGAAATCCGAGCTCGGCGTCCTCCAGTGATTCGCCCGTAGCGTCGAACAGTTGCGCCAGCTGCGCCAGGCAGATTTTCGCCTCGTCGCCGCGGGGGTGCGTGCCGTCCAGCACCAGCGCAATCCAGCTGGCGCGGTCCGCCCGCTCGGGGCCGCTCATCATGCCGCACAGCAGCCCGTGCGCCTCGGACGCACCGGGCGCGGCACCCACCGCCTCCAGGGCGTCTTTGAGCGGCTCGTACCGATCCGTATCGCTCATCGCGTATCGTCGCTCGCTAGTCTTTTCGAATTGGCCCGCCATTGTAATCCAACGGCGCCGGCCACAGCCCGCCACTGTACCGGATAGCGGCGGGGGGAATCACCGCCGCGTTGACCCCGGGCGGGCGCGCCTCTATATTCGACAGATGTTCCAGAGGGTTGGCCAAGTGACTGATTCCGTTAACGAACAAATCGCGAGCCTGGAGCGGCACATAGAGTCGCTCATGGCGCTGTGCGAGCGTCTTCGCAAGGAAAACCGTATGCTGAGGGAATCTCAGGAATCCCTCAATGCCGAGCGTGCCGCCCTGCTGGAGAAGAATGAGACCGCCCGCTCCCGCATCGAGGCAATGATCAGTCGCCTGAAAGCGATGGAAACCCACTGAGGCCGCAAGCATGCCCGATCCCGTGAAGGTCAATATCCTCGACCGCGAATACCTGGTGGCCTGCCCGGAGGAGGAAAAGGCGGGCCTCATCGAATCGGCATCCGTGCTCAGTGAGCGCATGCGCCAGATCCGGGATTCCGGCAAGATCGTCGGCGTCGACCGCATCGCGGTGATGGCTGCCCTCAACATCACCTTCGAGATGCTGCAGGCGCGTCGGGATACGGGGCAGCTCGAGGACGTGGAATCCCGCCTGGGCAAACTCGACAGCCGGCTGGCGCGCTTTCTCGACGCTGCCGACGATCAGCACTAGCTAAACACGGACCGACAACACTTCTGGACGTACCCGCCACCGGTGCGGCATCATGAACTCGACATCCCCTGCTGTGTTCGAGAGTGGGCAATACGTTCGCTTGAGCCGACACTTATGCGCCTCGGGGACGATTTCGTGGCAACACTGGTGTGCACGTCCGCCGTCGAGCGGAAAGCCTAAAGGGTTGCCCGTAGTCCCCACCTGAACCGAAGGGTTCAAGGGCGATGCCTGCACGGCACCATGCGGGGGATGTCCTTTTTTCACGTACCA
>JASFMS010000217.1:0-4833 GCA_050117435.1 Ectothiorhodospiraceae bacterium
GCTTGTTGCCGTACGCCACGGCCTCGTCCAGGGACTTCTTCACGACCGGGCGGACGTCGTCGGGAAGGCCGTCCCAGAAGCGCTTGGACGCAACCACCATGTAGCCCAGGTAGCCGTGGTTGGACTCGGTGATGTAGGGCTGAACCTCGTAGAATTTCTTCGAGTAGATGTTCGACCAGGTGTTTTCCTGACCGTCGATGGCGCCGGTCTGCAGCAGAGTGAAGACCTCCGAGAACGGTTTCTTCACCGGCGCGGCGTCCACCGCCTCGAACTGCGCCGCCAGCACGTCGGAGGACATGATGCGGAACTTCAGTCCTGCAGCGTCCGAGGGCTCGCGCAGCGGCTTGCCGGCGGAGAGCTGCTTCATGCCGTTGTGAAGATAGCCGAGGCCGACGATGCCCTTGCTCTCCATTGAGGACAGCAAGGCCTGCCCCTCGGGCTCGTGCTGGAAGCAGCTAACGGCGTCTATGTTCTCGAAAAGGAACGGCAGGTCGAACAGCTGCAGCTTGTCGGTGAAACGGGAGAACTTGGACAGCGAGGGCGCGGCCAGCTGCACGTCGCCCAGCAGCATCGCCTGCACCACCTTTTTGTCCGTGTAGAGCTGGGAGTTCGGGTAGACCTCCACCTTCACCCGGTCGCCCAGTCGTTTGTCGACCAGTTCCTTGAAGCGGTTGGCCATCCGGCCTTTGGGGGTATTCTCGGCCACTACGTGGGAGAACTTGATAACGATGGGGGCGGCGGTGGCCGCCACGGAAGTCACGGCGAGCGCGGCGCCGAGCACGAGCGCGGATATACGCATTTCACTCCTCCGTTTTATTCGTAATATTGCCGATGCCGCCCTGGGCGGCCGCTGTGCCGTCAGCAAGAACGCTGCCAAACGGTGCGCGTCGGGAATCGGCGCCGGCCCGGAAGGTGGCGGCGGTAGCCGGGCGGAGGAGGGGTGGGCGGAATTCCGCACATCGTCGGGCGGGGAAGTGGCGGAAATCCACACATTCGCCGGCGGTCGTTCAAATGACCGGTCCGCGGTGCCCCGGCGGGAGGACAGTGTTACTCGTCTGTATGGAGTGGGTGGGCCGATCGGTGGCCGCGGCGTATCTGTGGGGCGAGGCTCAGCTCTTGAACTGGCGCCGGTCCAGGCCGTACTTGCGCATCTTGTCGTACAGCGTCTTACGGGGCAGTCCAAGCGCCTCGGTGGCGCGGACGATGCTCCCGCCCTGAGCCTGGAGCTCCTGCTCGATGAGGCTGCGCTCGAAGCTGTCCACCTGCTCGCGCAGACTCGTTTCGCCCGTTGCCTCCGACTCGCCCATCACCCGATCGATATCGAAGGCGTAGTTCGCTCCCAGCAGCACGTAGCGCTCGGCGACATTGCGGAGCTCACGAACGTTTCCCGGCCAGTCATGGGCCATCAGTGCCGACAGCCGTTCGGATTCCAGCGGCGGCGCCTCACGCTGGTAGCGATAGCTGGCCGTGAGCGCAAAGTGCTGGAAGAGCAGCGGTATGTCGTCGCGGCGCTCGCGCAGCGGGGGAATTTCGATGGTTACCACATTGAGCCGATAGTAGAGGTCCTCGCGGAATTCGCCCTGTTGCCCCGCCTCTCGCAGGTCCACCTTGGTGGCCGCAACCACCCGCAGGTTCACGGCGACGGGTTCGTTGGCGCCTAGGCGGGTCACGGTGCGCTCCTGAAGCGAGCGCAACAACTGCACCTGCTGGGCGAGGGGCATGCTCTCGATTTCGTCGAGAAACAGCGTCCCGCCGCTGGCATGCTCCAGTTTGCCGATACGTCGGCTGCGCGCCCCGGTGAACGCCCCCGCTTCGTGGCCGAACAGTTCGCTCTCTATGAGGTTGTCCGGCACGGCGCCGCAGTTCACGGCCACAAAGTGGCCCTGGCGGCGCCGGCTCTGCTCGTGCAGCGAGCGGGCCACCAGTTCCTTGCCGGTGCCGGTTTCCCCCAGAATCAGTACGTCGGCATCCGTGTCCGCCACCCGGTGGATCAGCTCCCGCAGGCGGTGCATGGCGGGCGTGCGCCCGATGAGACGGGGGCCGGGGGCGCTCTGCGCCTCCAGCTCCCGGCGCAGAGTGCGGTTCTCCAGTGTCAGGCGCCGTTTCTCAAGTCCGCGGCGAACCACATCGCTGAGCCGTTCCGGGTCGTAGGGTTTTTCGATGAAGTCGTACGCGCCGCGGCGCATGGCGTCCACGGCCATGGCGATGTCGCCGTGGCCCGTAATCAGTATCACCGGCAGGTCCTGGTCCACCTGCAGCGCCTGTTCCATCAGCGTGAGGCCACTCATGCCGGGCATCTTGATGTCCGATACCAGGATGCCGGGGAAGTCGCGGGCCACTTCGGCGAGCGCCGGTTCCGCAGCGCTGAAGCCGGTGACCTCGTAGCCGGCCAGCTCGAGTGTCTGGCGGGCGGCATTGCGGATATGTGTCTCGTCGTCCACGAACAGAACGCGTCCCGGCTCATCCATCGGCGAACTCCTCTGCTGCCGGCAGTTCAACGGTGAAAACAGCGCCACCGTCGGGATGATTCCGGGCATGCATCGTGCCACCCAGTTCCTCGATGATGCGCGAGGAGATGGACAGTCCCAGGCCCAGTCCCTGGCCGGCCTCCTTCGTGGTGTAAAAGGCGTCGAAGATCTGTTCCATGGTGTCGTGGGGAATGCCGGACCCATTGTCGCGCACGTCCACGTGCACGAACCGGTCCTGCCGGCGCGCCGAGACCTCGATCCGTGCCTGCGCGTTATCGCTTACCGCGTGCAGCGCGTTGCTCAACAGGTTAACGAAGACCTGCTCCAGGCGGACGATATCGCCCATGCAGAGAACATCCTCCGTCGGCAGATTGCACACGACCTGCACCGGCTGGCGGTCGAACCGAGGTGAGAGCAGCTGGAGCGCGCCGTCCACCACCGCCTGGATCGACACGGGTACCGGCTTTCCGGAACTCTTCCGGGCGAAGAGCTTGAGCTGGGTGATGATTCGACGCATGCGTTCGGTAAGGCCATAGATTTCCGCCAGATTTTGGCCGACTTCGTCGTAGCGCTGCTTTTCCAGTAGTGCCCGTGCGTTCCCGGAATAGGTGCGAATGGCGGTGAGCGGCTGGTTGAGCTCGTGGTTGATCCCGGCAGATAGTTGGCCGATGGCGGCCAGTTTTGCTGCCTGCACCAGCTCGTCCCGGGTTGCCCGGAGCTCGACCTCTGCGCGCCGGCGCTCCTCGATCTCGCGGGTCAGCTGGCGATTGCTGCGCATGAGCTCGCGGGTACGCTCGGCCACCCTTTGCTCGAGCTGGTCGTGAGCGCGCTGCAGTGCCAGTTCGCTGCGCTTGCGTTCGGTAAGGTCGTGGAGCGTCACGATAGAGCGTGTTCCATCGGGGAGGGACATGCGATTGAAGCCGACTTCCATCGGGAATCGACTGCCGTCAGAGCGCGTGCCGGTGAGCTCCATGAGCGATGCCTCACCCCCTGATTGCGGCGAGCTCTCCAGCAGAGCGTTGAAGCGTTGACCCTCTCCGTCGGCAAGGAGCTCGGCGAAATGCCGTCCGCTCACCTGCGCGGGGCCCCGGGCTAACAGGTCCGCGGCAGTGGGATTGCAGGACAGGATGCGTCCGTCCGCGGCAAGTGTCAGCAGTCCGGCGCGGGTATTGTCGATGATCGCGCGCACCCGGGCCTCATTGGCCTCCGCGGTCTGCATGGCAGCCCGTTCGTAGCGCAGGCGCTCGGCCAGGCGTGCCCGTCGCTGCAGAAAAATGGTCGTCGCCAGCACCAGGGCGCCGAACACGAAAGCGGCGAGTGTGGCATTCCGGGCGGCCTGGCGAGCGATGCCGGCCGTCGGAGCCAGGACATGCACCCGCCAGCCGGCCGTCGGCATGGCGGCTGAGAAGCGGAGGTACCGGCGGGGGTCGCTGTTACCGACGGTGAGCACGGAGGCACCGCTTTCCAGGCCGCTGCGGGCCGTTACGGGCAGCGCCTCAAGATCCCGGCCACGGTAGCGCTGGCTGGACTCTATTCGTTCCCGGTCGACCGGCTCCAGGTCGTGCAGCGTGTGATAACGCCACCCGGGGAGAGTCGAGAGGAAGATCACGCCGTCCGGGTCCGTGATAATGAATTCCGTGCCGTCACCGCGCTCCGCCTCGAGTGAGGCGAGGGCCACCTTGACTGCAACGACCCCGGTTATCTCACCGCTGTCCCGAACCGGGTAGGCGAAATAGTAGCCGCGTTCTGCGGAAGCCCAGCCGAGGGCGAAGTAGCGGCCGCGGCCACCCGCCAGGGCCTGCCGGAAGTAGGGGCGGAATGCATAGTTGTCGCCGATGAAGGTATTCGGTTGACGCCAGTTGCTGGCCGCGAGCGTCCGTCCTTCGCGGTCGAGAAGGTAGACATCCGACGCACCGGCGTCCGTTGCCGCCAGCTCAAGATAGTGGTTGACCGAGCGCCAGGTGCGGAAATCGGAGGGCGTCCGTAACAGGTGCTGCAGCCGGGCATCCTCCGCCAGAAGCTGCGGCAGGTATTCGTACTTCTCCAGCTCGCGACGGACATTGGCGATGTAGAGTCTGAGATCGTTGCGGCTGCTGGCGAGAAGGTTTTCGCGAGCGGATTCCCGGGAGACGTAGGCAGTACCGCCGACCACCGCGATGAACGCCACAGCCGCCGCGAAAAGGCCGAACCATAACAGCCGTTGGGATCGCCTCCGCGTTTCGTTGGGTTGTTTCGCCGAGACCATGGGGAACCCTCCAGGTCACGGCATTGTACCTGATGGGCGGTTGCGGCTGTCGGTCAACGCAGTCGTCGCGGAAAAGCCGGGGAGGGACGCAGCCGACGAGGCGGGCCGATGCCGGAAGCC
>JASFMS010000218.1:0-4815 GCA_050117435.1 Ectothiorhodospiraceae bacterium
AATGGCCGATCACCGGATTGCGGTGGGTGTCGGGTCAGTCTTTTTGTTCATCCTTTTCTGGTGGGGAGAGGCGTACGCTGCCGTTTGGAAGGAAAGCGGCTGGCAGCAGATCCCGGTACCGTCAACGTCGTTTGTCGACCGCGATGGAATCGTCCGTTCGCCGAGTTGCTCCGGCGGCCCCGTGCTTGTGGACGGCGAGCTTCAACCCGCAGACACCAGCTTCTCGTATTTCCTTCGCAAAGCGGACCCCCGAAAGCTCCTGATCGGTCTGGCCGGCGGGGGTGCCTGCTGGGACAGCAACACTTGTATCGGCAGCGCTGTGGTCGGAGAGCCGGTCTACTCACTCGCCGTCGACACAACCGCTGCGGATCTCGAGGCGGCCGGCGGCGTGGCCGAAACCAGTGCTGCGGACAATCCGTTTCGCGAATTCACCCAGGTGATCGTGCCGTACTGCACCGGCGATGTCGGTTGGGGTTCAGCCGACACGGACTACAGGTTCGAATGGCCTCCCGGCAGCGGTAAAGAGATCTCGTGGACCATTCGCCACCGTGGGTTCGACAATATCGTGGCCGTACTAGACTCCCTCGCGAGCACCTATGCCGATGCCGGCATGGCACCCGATACAGTCGTACTCGCAGGCGGAAGTGCGGGAGGCTACGGGGTGTTGCTGACACTCCCCGAATTGACGGACCGGCTGCCTCGGCGTGCGAGGACCTTCCTTCTGTCGGACTCCGCCAACGGTATCGTCACCGAGGGCTTCTATGACGCGGCACTCGGCGGATATGCACTCAGCGGCGGCAACTGGGGGGTCGAGAAGAATTTGCCCGATTTCCTCCTCGGTGCATTTGCAGGAGGTCCCGACGCCCTCGCTGTTTCCGTCTACACTTCGCTGGCGCTGCGCTATCCCCTCACTCGCTTCGGGCAGTACACCCGGGCGTGGGACGGCATACAGGTCTTCTACTACGCGGTAATGAGCTACGCCGAATCCCCTGATCTGTGGCGAAACCCCCGAAAACTGGTGATCCGCGCGCTGGAATGGACCGTCAAGGCCAGGGAGCAGATGGAACTCGCCGCACAGGCGCCCAACTACCGTTTCTATATTGGCGCCGGCACGGATCACACCCTGCTGCTCGACGACAGCTTCTACACCGAGGACTCCGCCGAAGACCTCCGTTTCACGGATTGGCTCGACGACATGGTCAACCGGAGCCTACGCGCAGACGGCTCCGATCAAGGCGATTGGCGCAACGTCAGTTGCGCCCCGAACTGTCTGTCCACCGACGATCTGTTCCGGTAGGGACTGGGGGCGGGGTGGCATCGGCAGTCCGCTGGAGAGGTTCCCGCCACGGTGCACCGGTTGCCGTCGACCGGTTTGGCCGCCGCGGGTCGGCAGAAACGGTTCGAAGATTCGTTGAAAGGCGTCCATGAGGCCGAGGGGCGGGAGAGTCGAGAATCGGGTTGTCAATCGACCCTTGGTCCCATTACGGAAGGAGCGGGCGAGCATTAACGTATCGTACGGGCACGAGCATTCTCACTGGCTCGCGGGGTGCCGATCGAGTTCCCTCACGGCCAGCGAGGTGGCCGCGACAGACTGTCCCACCCTGGGCCGAAATGCGGGTTCCGGTCCTCCGTGCCTGGCTTGGTGCTGCGTTCTGCGAAAGGCGTCGCAGAACACTGCATTGCGATAGCGGGTAAGCGGGGGAGAAACCTGCCGTGAAAGGGCTGCTGGAAAGCCGAGAACCCAACGAAATCCGCCGGAGTATCGACTACCTCGGCGTCGGTGCCTTCGTCATCGATGTCATGCCCGATGGCGCGTTCCGCGTGGCGGCCATCAACGCCAGGCTTGAAGAACTCGCCGGGATGAACCACCGGGACGTGGCCGGTCGCCTGGTTGACGATCTGCTGGACACGGCGACGGCCGACCTGGTCAAAGACAACTATCGCCGTTGCGTGCAGGCACGCACGGCGATCGACTATCAGCAGGCGCTGGACCTCCCCACCGGCCGAACGCACACGCGGACCATTCTCGTGCCCTTATTCGACATCCAGGGTCGGGTGTTCCGGATTCTCGGCGTCGCGCACGACGTAAGCGACCTGGTGCACCTGAAGTCGGAGAAGCGCTATCAATCCGCGTTGCTGAGCGCCTACCTCGAGGAATGCCCGGACGGTATCCTGGTCATAGACGCGGACAACAGCATGAAGATGTGGAACCGTCGCTTCCTGGAAATCTGGGAAATCCCGGCTGAGGTGATGGAGGCCGGCGACGGCCAGAGTGCCCTTGAGGCGGTGCGGCGGCAAATCGAGGATCCGGACGCCTTTGTGGACCGAGTGATGACGCTCTCCGCTCACCTGGACGAGGAGGAGCAGGACCATCCCATACGGATGCGGGACGGGCGCCGTCTGGAGCGGTATTCGAGGGGGTTGCGCGACGCAGACGGCGTCTATTGGGGGCGTATCTGGTTCTACCGGGACGTTACCGAGCGAGAGCGAATGACCGAAGCGTTGACCCGTCTCGCGGTGACAGACCCACTGACGAACACGACCAACAGGCGGGCTTTCATGGAAGCGCTGGGGGAGGAATATCTGAGAGCCCGCCGCTACGCCCACCCCATGAGCCTTCTCATGCTGGACCTTGACCACTTCAAGACCATCTACGACCGCTATGGTCATGCTGGCGGCGACGCGGCGCTGAAGGCGTTCGCCGAGGTTGTTCCTCCGCAATTGCGGGCTACCGACCATTTTGCCCGCATGGGGGGAGAGGAATTCGCAGTACTGCTGACGGAAACGGATCTGGCCGAGGCGCAAGCGATCGCCGAACGCCTCCGAGAGGCCGTCGTTGCCCTCGCTGTGGATTGGAAACCGGAAACGTTCTCCATAACGGTGAGTATTGGTGTGACCGAATTGCGGAGCACGGACCAGCAACCGGAAAACGTCCTGAGTCGAGCAGACGCAGCCCTGTATTCCGCCAAGACCGATGGGCGTAACCGGGTGCGCACGGCGGCGAAAGACGAAAATTCCATGCGCGGGCAAGCGGAAAAGCCCGGTCCCGCCTCTGCCTGACAGTTTGCATCGTTTCCCCAGGAGGCCGGCCCATAGATTGAGTTGCGGCTCACCGTGGGCCGGCCGGGTTGCGGATCGGCCGTTGGTCGGTTCCGAGACGTGGCCTTTCCGCATCCTCAGGTAGTCGCCCCCGATCGTTGCGCGATGCCAACCGAAGCTCTCCGATTAAGGCAACCGGACAGGGGATCCGAAGCACCATTTCGCACCACTTCCCCTGTTCCTCCCATCACTGCTGACTGCCGCGGCTGACGCCTGCGGGGAAGCGTTCGGCGGTGGCATCGAGCCCCGCTGCGCGGAGGGGGGGGCGCCCCGAACCAGAGACTCGTCGGGGGCTCCGTCCAGGGCCCAACTCAAACTTTCCATTTCCGCATCGGCAGATACACTTAATAGCAACCGGCAGAGACTGTTTATTCAAACATCGATGGTGAGAAGCGGATTGCACTCAGGCGGTCCGCGGAGTTGACCGGCACCTGCCCCTGAGGACCGCATCACCGCCGAGCGCGGATTTCATCACTTTCCTCATCCCGTTCGCTGGCAAAGGAATCGCCTCGGTAAAGGGATGAATTGATGTGGCGACATTCCTGCTTCCGCTCGGGCAAGAGTCCGGGCCACGACCTAATGGGCAATTCGACCCGAAGGGCTCCAATTGCCTCGTTCGCGATTGGTCCTGCCAAGGCCAAAGGAGGGAGACATCATGGCCAAGTACCATATTCAGTGGCGAGTAGATCTGTCCCGGATGCCCGACACGCCACAAGCGGTTGCCGCAGGCTTGGGTGCACTCGTTGGGCGAGTGCAGAAGGACCTGGAGGAGGGCAAGCTCACGGAATGGGGGGGCTACCCTGGAGAAAGGGGAGGCTATGCCGTACTCGAGGGAACAGAAGAGGATGTGAGCCGGCTAACGCTACAGTACGCACCCCACGTCATCTTCGAGGTTCACCCCGTCATGGACGTGGACGCCTACGCAAGTTTCCTCCGAAAGATGTCTAGCTGACAGAAAGAGCTCCCGGCCGGCCTTCGAGGGTGCACTTCCGTTGCCGCTTCAAAGGCCTTAGGCGCTGGTGACGAACCGGTTCGGATAGACAGCCAGGAGAGCCCGGGCGTTCAATTTGGCGCACGCCAGACATACATGACGGGCGTGCGTGCGACCAACCGCTGTTGGCCGAATCTTGCCGGTTATCGAAGTCCGAGTGGTTCTGAGAAGGCCGTCGCCTTTAACTCACCCATGTATGCCGTTTGAACGCCTAGTGGACTGAGCGGGCGGGCGCGCACGAGAGCAGGCGGTCGTACTCGCGCTTCACGACGGCATAGCATTCACAGGACCGGACCTCCAGACCCGGGCGGTCAATCACGCTGATATGACCGCGGTGGTAACGGATCAATCCCGCTCGCTGCAGTTTGCCGGCGGCCTCCGTTACGCCCTCGCGGCGGACCCCGAGCATGTTCGCGATCAGTTCCTGCGTCATGATCAACTCGTTGGAAGGTAAGCGATCCAGGCTCAGTAGCAACCAGCGGCAAAGCTGCTGATCCAGCGAATGATGGCGGTTACACACGGCCGTCTGGGCCATCTGGGTGAGCAGTGCCTGGGTATAGCGCAGCAGTAAATAGTGCATCGGGCCGGCCCGGTAGAACTCGTCCTTCAGCGCCTGTCCACGGAGTCGGTATGCATCCCCCGCACTTTGCACGACGGCGCGGCTGGGTGTGGTTTCCCCACCCATGAACAAGGAGATCCCGACGATGCCCTCGCTGCCAACGACA
>JASFMS010000219.1:0-4798 GCA_050117435.1 Ectothiorhodospiraceae bacterium
GGCGAAGCACAGTTCTCCGCGCGCCCGGAACACGTGCGCTTGCGCCGCTCCGCTTTCCCAGAGCCCCGTCCGCGCATCCAGATCCGCCATCGCCGCCGATGCCGTCGCTGTGTCGCCGGACTGGGCGGAAATGCTGACCAGAAAGGCGAGGTACAGTCCCGCGCGCTCCCCGGCCACCCAATGGCTTGCGGACAGCGCGCGCCGGAGCCCCCGTACCGCCGCTTCGGACTGCCCACGGTAATGCAGCAACAGGGCGTAGCCGGGATAGGGCTCCCAGCCGTGTTCGTGCGCCCGCCGATAGTGGTTTTCCGCCAGATCGAAGGAACCCAGCGTGAGGTACAGGTCGCCAAGCAGACGAAAGGCATCGCCCATGGCCCAGGGTGCACTGGCGCTCAGAGTCTCCCGCCCCTCCGTCAGCTCCCTCTGCGCACGCTCGAGATCGCCGCGTACGGCAAAGATTTCGGCCCGATGAAGCAGGCAGGAGCCGGCGAAGGTACGCAAGTGGCTACGCTCGCACCAGCGTGAGAAGCTTTCCGTCCATTGCGCGGCCCGGGGCCAGTCACCGTGATTGGCACAACCGGCAATCACCCCACAATAAACAATGCCACCCAACAACGGCGGCACCTGCCCTGCCAGAACGGTAGCCGCGGCTTCATCCTGGAGGCCGAGCCCCTGGCTGACATCGCCTTTGGCCTGCAGAGCAACTCCGAGGTACAGCCTGCCCATCAGCTGCAGTTCCTCGCTGGCGAGTTCCCGGCCGATCTCCATCGTCCGCCGGGCATGGTCCTCCGCCTTCTCCAGATCGCCGGCGTAAGCCCAGTAGCGACTCAGCATCCACTGCAGGTGGCCGTGCTGCTCGCCCAGGGGTAGATCCGCCAGCAGGGTAGCCGCCCGCCGCAGACAGCCGTTGGCAACGGCAACCTCTCGGGACTCGAGCTGAATGCGGGCAAGCAGAATGTGAGCGCGGGCACACGCCTCTGCGTCTCCGGCCGCACAGTAGGCCTCCGCGGCCCGCTCCAGCGGCGCGACCGCGTCCCGAAGGGCGCCGGCGCACTGAGCGGCGACCGCCCAGCTCTCCAGGTCCGCTGCGTCCAGGGACTGCTCGGAATCGGCTCGCGCGAACAATTCCACGGCTTCGTCCCAATGCCGTTGTGCCAGCAGCAGGCGCGCGCGGTCCAGCGGGGATGCCGGCGCCGGATGTCCGGTGGGGTCGGGACTGGCCGCCGGCGCACCCTCAAGACAGAAGCGATAGCCGCGGCGGGAATACGTCCGAATGGCCTTCTCGAGCCCGCCCTCGCGAAGCGCACGCCGAGCCAGGCTCACCGCGCGCTGCAGAGAGGCGTCAGTGACGATGACCCCCGGCCAGATCTCGGCAAGAAGCTCATCCTTGTCCACGACCCGCTGGCGGTTGCGCACCAGGAACGTCAGCAAATCGAAGATTCGGGGCTGAAGCTGGACCTCCCGGCCCCGGAGGCGGAGCTGGCGGGCTTCGTCGTCGAGCTCGAAGTCGGCGAAACGTTCGATCGCCACGGCTCTGACCTCGCCCCTTTTTGGCGTGATCAGAAAAGGATAAGCCATTGATCAGGGCGCCGAAAGGACTCTTTTCCGGGGTCCCGGCATATTGCCGGACGTGGGCCGCACCGACGCACTCCGGACGGCCCCACCCAACGGAGGCCGGAGAGCCCGCCGGCCTACCAAATCGAAACATTCGTTTGATACGAGGAACAGCAACATGAAGACCTACGTGATTCGCCGCCGCAACGCCTGGAAAGGCGCCGAGGAACTGAAGGCCACGGCCGCCCGCTCCAGCCGGATCGGCAACGAGGAAATGCCCGACCAGGTGCGCTGGATCCGCTCCTATGTGGTCAACGAGGCCGACGGCACCCTCGGCACCGTCTGCATCTACCAGGCCGTCAACCCGGAAGCCATTCTCGATCACGCCGGCCGCGTCGGCATGCCCGCCGACGAGATCACCCTGGTGGCCGACACCGTGATCGTGCGCCCGGACCCCGTGAAGGAAACGGAGGCGGCATAACCGAAGCGCCCGCCGGCGGTTTGACTGTTTCCGCCGGCGGGCACCCGAGCATACGGATCCCCAACCACGGTTCGTCGCAACCGGCGAACCAGGAGAACGCAGATGAAACACACGATCAAAATCGCCTTGCTCGCGCTGCTCTCTTCCTCCGTCGGACTCGCCGCGCAGTCGTCTGAACTACAAGAGGGCCGGAAGGCAACGGCGAAATACGCCGATCTGCAGGTGGCACTGAACGAGGGTTTCCAGGTGCTGTTCGAATGCACCAGTCACGCCGACCGCGGCGCCATGGGCGTGCACTACGTCCACCCCGGCCGCATGGACGGCAAGCTCACGCTCACCGAACCGGAAGTGTTGATGTACGAGCCCCAGGCCGACGGCACCATGCAGCTGGTGGGCGTGGAGCACATCGTCCCGGAGAGCGCCTGGCACAGCGCCGAACCGCCCCGCTTCCTCGGCCGGGCGCTGCAGCGCAAGACGGCGGTGGGTGTGCATCCCGTGGACCCCTTCTACGAGATCCACGTCTGGCACTGGCGCCGGAACCCCCAGGGTATCTTCGCGGACTGGAATCCGGAGGTCAGCTGCTAGGGAAGCGCTGAACAGTTCGTCGCTGCCGCGTTCGCGTCGATTTTGGCAGCCCGGCAAGGACTGACCATCGGGTTGGGTGGCGGTACCTGGCCGCGGCAGCTCTGGGCGAAGTTGGTCCAGGCGTCCAGTGGTCAATGGTGGCGGTTCGGTAGCCGTAGCTACCGGGCCGACGGCGCAACACAGCCGGGGGCCAAAATCGACCGAGCCCATTGACCATCGGATGTCTTGGCTCGGCTGGTTGTGTTGCCAGGATCAAGTCGAGTTCAGCGTACAGTTGTCTATGGGTTGGCGCCTCAGAGGCGCCAACGCGGCAGCGAGGAATTGTTCAACGCTTCCCTAATCACCACGACGCCCCGGCCGAGCCCGGGGCGCGTCCCGCCCGAGCTCCTCAGCGCTGCGACGTGCGAGAATGCCCACCAGTCCCAGTTCTGGACAGGAGGGTTTCATGCGCCGGCCAATGCTTCCACTCATCGCGCTCGGCCTCATGGCGGCCGTGGCGCATGCCGCCGACACGACACCGCTCACCGGCGAACAGGTGGCGGACTACATCCAGACGCGGATCGAGACCGCGAAACTGCAGAACCGCATGCGCGCCAACGCCGACGAGTACCAGGATGTCGTTCACGCGTTCTACCGGGAGCGGGGAGAACTGCTGCACAGGCGCGGTTGGACAGAGGATGGCTTCGACGATACCCAGAAGCGGATCATTGCCGCCGAAAGCGCCATGGAGGAGGCGGAAAACCTCAAGCAGGTGAAACGCCAGGACCGGGAAACCCTGGAATCCATGCGCAAGGCGGGTTACATCCCGGAGGATCGACTGGCCGAAATGGAGCGTGCCATGGCCGCGTCCCACAAACAGCAGTCACGGCAGATCGAGGAGACACGCCCGGACTGGCCCGCCGTGCGCCCCTACCGGGACAAGCTCCGGCAGTTGACCGACTGGATCGCCGGCAACGTGCCGAATCCGCCGAGTCTATAGGGGGCCTAAGGAAACGCTGAACAATTCGCACGAGCCATTGACCCTCGAACGCTGTGCTCGCTTTGACCGGAGTCGGCTCCGTTCCAGACGAGTACTGCGTCAAGTGGTCAACGGCCGCACAGCGTGCTCGCAGCCGGTGTTGCGCTCCGGCGTTCGAACTTTTCACCACCTCCAGAGCAAGCCGCCCGGCCAACACTTTTTCGGGAGCCTAATGGCAAGGACAACCGGCTTCGGATTCACGCTGGCGCCCGTTTCCGGGGGTACGTGTTGCAGTGTGCCGGCCGGACACAGCCGGCGGCATGAACCCGCGTGCGACCCGATGGGCGTCACCTGTCGGTGTGCGAGGGTCAAGACGACTTCCGAAGCCGATGGTCAATCCCCCGACAGCGCCGGTGAATCCCGGTAATACCCGGGAAACTCCCGCGCCAGGGCATGCACCTTCGGCACGTCGTTGAATTGGATATAGAGGCTGTTCGGGTGCCTCTCCGCGTAGTTCTGGTGGTAGTCCTCGGCGCGGTAGAACTCGTCCGGCCGTATCACTGACACCGTTGTCGCGATGGGCTTGCTGAAAACGCCCGCACCGTCCAGCTGAGTGATATAAGCTCGGGCTATCCGCCTCTGCGTCGCATTCAGGGCGAAGATCTCGGAGCGGTATTCGTGGCCCGTGTCCGGGCCCTGGCGATCCACCTGAGTGGGGTCGTGCGCCACGGAGAAATAGATGCGCAACAGCTCCGCGTAGCTGACCTCATCGGGATCGTAGAAGATGTGGACCGACTCGGCGTGCTCGGTGCGCCCGGTGCTCGTCGCCTGGTAGTTGGCAGTGGATTTCGCCCCGCCGGCGTAGCCGGAGAACACCTTGCGGACGCCATTCACGTGCTGGAACACCGTCTCCATGCCCCAGAAGCAGCCCCCGGCCAGCACGGCCTGCCCGAGATCGTCATCGGCGGTGACGGACGCATTCAGGGGAGGCACCGCCGTGCCGTCGCCACCGCCGGCACGGGCGAGAGCGGGCGTGAGCACGTAGAGCGCGCCGGCGAGCACCGCGCCTGCGAGGAGGCCGACGAAAACGGTTTTTGCGCTCATTGCCTTCATGCCAACATCCTCCGTCAGGTACTGCCGGTGGGAATGAATTTCAGCGCCGCCGAATTCATGCAGTAACGCAGCCCCGTGGGCGCGGGGCCGTCGTGGAATTTGTGACC
>JASFMS010000220.1:0-4785 GCA_050117435.1 Ectothiorhodospiraceae bacterium
GAGCATGCCCAGAGATAGAGGCGGGGACCTCGAATTCTGACGGTATGCATCGGCTACCGGCCTTCCATAGGGAGACGCTGCGCCATTCCCGCATGCCTCTGCGCTCGGTTCAGCGTCTCTCTGGACGCTGTCGCGTGTGTTTCGCCGTCGACCGTCAGGCCGGGACCGGCTACGCTACCGAAAGCCAGTCCACGAGAGCGTCGCAACCCATGTCTCGCCATGCCCCGTCGCCGGTAGCCGCAGACAGTTTCTTCCGCTCTCATCCGCCTTTCGATCACATGGAACCGGCCCATCGGCAGCTTCTCATCGAGCGTTCTCGGCCATTGTCCGCCAGGGACGGTGACGTGATCGCCGGACCGGCGGATGGCAAGGCCGCTCATCTCTATATAGTGGTTCGCGGAGCCGTTACTGGCGAGCGCGGGGATATCGGCGAGACACTGTCGCTTGGCGAGGGAGAGTGCTTTCCCGTCGGGGCGCTGCTGGGTGAACGCCCCACGCGGACCACCTACCGCGCCAGGGGCGACGCAACCTGTTTCCGGCTGCCCGCGGAGGACTTCAGCGCGCTGATCGCGGTCAGTGAACCCTTTCGGGACTTCTGTCTGCGCGGCGTAAGCAGCCTGCTGGACCGGCTGCAGAAGCAAATTCGTGTCGCCGCGGTGGAGTCGCTGGGGGCTGACGCGCCTCTGGAGACCCCACTGGGCGAACTCGTCCGCGGTGAGCCGCTGGTTTGCTCCCCGCAGACCAGCGTGCGCGAGGCGGTAACACGCATGCACCGGGGCAAGGTTGGAAGCATAGTGGTGGTGGATCCGGATGGGCGGCCGCTTGGTATTTTCACGCTGCACGACCTGCGCGCCGTGGTGGCCGACGCGAGCATCGGACTCGAGGTCGACGTGGAACAGGTCATGAGCCGGGACCTTCGGACGCTGCCCGCCGAGTCCTTCGCCTTCGAGGCCGTCGTGGAGATGGTGCGTCATCATGTGCGCCACCTGCCGGTGATGGCCGGCAATCGGCTCGTTGGCGTGGTCTCCGAGCGCGATATATTTGCCCTCCAGCGCGTCAACGTGGTGCAGCTCATGCGCGGGATCAACCGCGCCACCGACCTGGATGGCCTCGTTGCCGCCCGTCGGGGCATCCGGCCGCTGATCGACGCCATGCTGGCCCATGGGGCGGATACCGAGCACCTGACGCGCATTATCACGCTCCTCAACGACCGAACGGTGGAGCGGGTGGTGGACCTGGGGCTGAGTGCCTGCGGCGACCCCGGCGTCGCCTTCTGCTGGATCGCCTTCGGCAGCGAGGGCCGGGGCGAGCAGACGCTGGTCACGGACCAGGACAACGGTATTCTGTTCCACGCTGGCGACGAGGCGCCGGATGATGTGCGCCGACGCCTCCTGCCGCTGGCACGCTGGATCAATGAGGCCCTTGCCGTTTGCGGTTTTCCCCTGTGCCCGGGAAACATTATGGCGAGCAATCCCGAGCTCTGCCTGAGCGCGGAGGAATGGCGCGCGACCTTCCGGCGGCTGGTGGAACAGTGCACGCCGGAGAATCTGCTGCGGTCCACCATCTACTTCGATCTCCGGCCCGTCTGGGGTAACGCCGATCCCGTCGAGTCCCTGATTGCGGACACCCTGGAGACGACCGCGAGCAACAGCATCTTCCTTCACATGATGGCGGCCAACGCCCTCAGTCACCGTCCGCCGCTGGGGATGATCCGTGATTTCGCCACCGAGCGCGCGGAGCCCGGCGCCCCGGCCACCCTGGATCTGAAGATGGGTGGGCTTACCCCCTTCGTCGACGCTGCGCGCCTCATGAGCCTGGAGACGGGTGTGGCGGCGACGGGCACGCTGGAGCGTTTCAAGCAGCTTGCTGACGCCGGTATCGTCAACGCCGGGGAGGCGGAGGCATGGAGCCGCTCGTTCTCCTTCATCCAGCTTCTGCGCATGCGCCGGCACCAGGAGCAGGGAAGGCGGGGAGAGCCGATGACCAACCGACTGGATCCGGATGAGCTCAATCCCATGGACCGCCGCGTCCTGAAGGAGGCGTTTCGCCAGGGGCGGGCGCTGCAGAGGAAGCTGGAGGTGCGCTACGGCGTATAGCGCCGCGTCTGAGCCACAGATGAACACGGATGAATCGAATATGACGGAAGACGCGGTTCAGTCGGTCGTGTCGTGAGCCTGAAAAGGGGAAGGCCCCGGGTGAACCCCGGGGCCTTTTCCCGCTGGAGCGAGGGTTTCAGTGTTCCGCGGCGCCGCCGGCACCCCGGGGCACGCGGATGTCCTCCACCATGTGCTGGATGTGCTCCGGCGGCGGGGCCGTCACCTTGGACACCGCCCAGGCGGCGATCACATTCAGCAGAGCACCAACGGCGCCGAAGGCCTCGGGCTGGATGCCGAACAGCCAGTACTCCGGCGTGTTGGGCAGGTTGTTGGTACCCGGTATGAACAGCCACCCCTTGTAGACGAAGATGTAGACGATCGTGGTGGTCAGCCCCACCAGCATGCCCGTCATGGCGCCGGCACTGTTCATGCGCTTGTTGAATATGCCCATCATCAGAACCGGGAACAGCGAGGACGCTGCCAGGCCGAAGGCCAGTGCCACCACCTGCGCCGCGAAGCCGGGCGGATTGAGTCCCAGGTAGCCGGCCACGACGATGGCGCCGGCCATGGACAGCCGTGCCGCCAGCAGCTCGCTCTTCTCGGAGATGTGGGGATTGAATACACCCTTGATGAGATCGTGTGAAACCGCCGACGAGATTGCCATCAGGAGTCCCGCCGCCGTTGACAGTGCCGCCGCGAGGCCGCCGGCCACCACCAGGGCGATGACCCAGTTGGGCAGCTTGGCGATCTCCGGGTTGGCCATCACCATGATGTCCCGGTCCACCGTCACCATCTCGTTGCCGTCCCAGCCGTAGTCCTGTTGGGCCTTCGCGGCGAACTGCGGGTTCTCGTCGTTGTAGTACTGGATGCGGCCGTCGCCGTTCTTGTCCTCCCACTCCAGCAGGCCGGTCCGCTCCCAGTTCTTGAACCACTGCGGGCGGTTCTCGTACTGGATGTTGCCGTCGGCGGCACCCACCTGGCCGGGTTGGATGGTGTTGATGAGGTTGAAGAACGACATCGCGCCCACCGCCGGCGCCGTGGTGTAGAGGATGGCGATGAATACCAGCGCCCAGCCCGCGGACAGCCGGGCATCACGCACCCGCGGTACGGTGAAGAAGCGCACGATGACGTGAGGCAGGCCCGCGGTGCCGATCATTAACGATAATGTCAGCAGGAACAGATTGAGCGTTGTCCCTTTCATCACCGTGTACTGGCTGAATCCGAGCTCCACCAGTATCTGGTCCAGCTTGTTCAGCAGGTAGGTGCCGTCGCTGACGGCCCCACCCAGGCCGAACTGGGGCAGGGGATTGCCGGTGAGCTGGAGGGAGATGAAGATCGCCGGCACCGTGTAGGCGAAGATCAGCACCACGTACTGCGCGATCTGCGTGTAGGTGATGCCCTTCATGCCGCCCAGCACGGAGTAGAAGAACACGATGCCCATGCCGATGAGCAGGCCCGTGGTGTATTCGGTCTCCAGAAAGCGGGAGAACGCCACGCCGATGCCCTTCATCTGGCCGATAACGTAGGTCAGCGAAGCCACGATCAGGCAGACGACGGCAATGATGCGGGCCGTGCGGGAATAGAAGCGGTCGCCGATGAATTCCGGCACCGTGAACTTCCCGAACTTGCGCAGGTACGGCGCCAGCAGCATGGCGAGCAGCACGTAGCCGCCGGTCCAGCCCATCAGGTAGACCGAGGCGTCGTAGCCCATGAAGGCGATCAGCCCGGCCATGGAGATGAACGAGGCGGCGGACATCCAGTCCGCGGCCGTGGCCATGCCGTTGGCCACCGGATGCACGCCCTTGCCGGCGACGTAGTATTCGCCGGTGGTCCCGGCCCGCGCCCAGATGGCGATGCCGATGTAGAGGGCGAAGGTAATACCGACGACGATGTATGTCAGAACTGAAAGATCCATTTCCCTACCCCTCGGTTACTCTTCGTGCACGTCGTACTTGCGGTCCAGCGCGTTCATGCGGGCCACGTAGACGAAGATCAGCGCGACGAACACGTAGATGGACCCCTGCTGGGCGAACCAGAAGCCGAGCGGATAGCCGGCGATGACGATGTTGTTCAGCACCGGCGCGAGAATGATCCCGCAGAGGTACGACACCACGAACCAGATGGCGAGCAGGGTGTAGAGCAGCCGCAGATGCTCGCGCCAGTAGGCCGCGGCCGCGTCTTTGCGTGTCGGGTCAGTCATGGGGCTCTCTCCTCGGTTGATCGTGCTTCCCTGGAAGTCCCGAAATTTCCCTCTGAATAACCCCGGGCGCCGGCTGGGGCGTCCCCCAACGCCCGTCCCCGGGCCCGGGGTGAACACGGGCAGACATGTCGATTCCCGGCGTTAGCCGGCTCGGGACATCCGCGTTCGCGGTTCCTTTAGCACTTTTCGTGCAAGCGGGGGTACGTCTGTTAAATCAGCGGTTTATAGGGTTTCTGCCGTCCCGGGATACGGGTTCTGTTACCGAAGGTAACGGTGGTCTGTGTGATGGGGTAACAATGGGGAGAGGACTGAGTGCCGTGTGCTGTGGACTGAGTGGCAAGCAGGCCGGGATAAGCGCAGCGTTACCGTTATGGGGTGTGTCACGCTGTCTGGAGATGTTTCGCCGTAAACGGTCTTCGGGCCTGTTCCGGCCAACTCTCCCGATTAACGAATCAACCAATCAACCAATCAACCAATTAACCAATTAAC
>JASFMS010000221.1:0-4770 GCA_050117435.1 Ectothiorhodospiraceae bacterium
AATGGACGGCGGAATCATCTGTCCCAGTGGACCGACCCCGGTGGCGAGCGCCGCTGCATAACCACGCTGATAACCCCGCTCCTCCAGCTCGTCGATCATGATGGAGCCCACGGCGGCGGTGGTGGCGGGGGCGGAACCGGAAATGGCGCCGAAGAAGGTGCCGGCAACCACGGTGGCGATGCTTAGCCCGCCCGTGAGATGTCCGACTATCGCCGAGGCCACCCGCACCAGCCGGCGTGACAGCCCGCCGGCGGTCATCAGATCGCCGGCGAGAATGAATCCGGGTATGGCCAGCAGACTGCTGACGTTGGCACCGGCCAGCGTCCGCTGGGCGAGAATCAGCGGATTGACGCCCTCCAGCCAGATGCCGGCGACGGTGAGAATGCCCAGGGCGAAGGCGATGGGCATGCCGATGACGAGCAGCAGGAACAGCCCGCCGATGAGTAACAGTCCCAGCTCGCTCATGCGCCGCTGCCCTCCGCCGTCGGATCCAGATGGCCGCTGCCGAGCAGGCGCGCCAGAGCATGCACGGCGATCAGCGCACCTCCCACCGGTACCGCGGCGTTGCGCATCCACACCGGATAGCGGATGGCGGCGGAGACCTGACTGGAAGTGAACACGGCGAAGTCGTAGCCCGTCCACAGCAGAACCAGGCCGAAAACGCCGATGGCGAGGAGGATCAACCGGTGGAGCACCCGCAGGGCCGGTTCCGGCAGCAGGCCGTCGACCACGGTTACACGGACGTGGAAGCCTTCACGGACCCCCAGGCTGGAGACCAGAAACACCACCCAGGTAAAAGCGAACAGCGCCACCTCCCCGGTCCAGGACAGCGACGCCTGAAGCACGTAGCGGTAGAACACGCCGAGCAGCAGGCTGGTCACCATGACCGTCGCCGCGATGGCGGCCACGCCCATGGAGAGCCGCGCCAGCTGCAGGCTGATTGCGTCGATCAGTCGAAACATTGCCGGTGCCCTCGAAAATGCCGGTGCCGGGTCGTTGTGGGTCGGCCCGACACCGGCCGGCGCCCTGTTATTCGGAAACCTGCTTCAGGGCCATATCCACCAGGTCCGCACCGATCTTGTCCCGGTACTCCTTGTAGACCGGCTTCACGCGGTCGCGGAAGGCCTGAACGTCCTCCACCTCGTTCACCTTCATACCCGCGTCCTTGATCTTCTTCAGTACGTCGGCGTTGTTGGCCTCAACCGTCTCGCGCTGGCGCTCGATCGCCGCCTCGGCGGCCTCACGCACCGCCTTCTGCTGCTCGGCGCTCAGGCCGTCGAAGGTCTGGGAAGACATGAGCACGCCCAGGGCGTTGTAGGCGTGACGGGTCAGGGACAGGTACTTGGTGACCTCCGGGTACTTGTTGGCGTAGATCACCGGCAGCGGGATCTCCAGGCCGTCCACGGTGCCCTGCTGGACGGCGGTAAAGACGTCGCTCCAGGCCATGGGTACCGGATTGGCGCCCAGGGCGCGGAAGCTGGCGATGAACAGGTCCGCCGGCTGCACGCGCAGCTTGATGCCGTCCAGATCCTCGGGGGTGCGGATGGGGCGGACGTTGTTGATGGCGTTGCGGAAGCCCGCCTCGGCAAAACCGAAGCCGACGATACCCTTGGGCTCCAGCTTGTCCATCAGCGCCTGGCCCACCTTGCCGTCCAGCACCTTGTGGGCCTGGTCGGTGTTGGCATAGAGGAACGGCAAATCGTTGAGGCGGAAGGCCGGCTCGATGTTGCCGATCTGGGTTCCGGTGATGACGCCGGCGTCCAGGGTGCCCAGCTGCATGGCCTGGAGCATGTCCGTGTCATTGCCCAGCTGGTGATTGGGGAAGAACTGTACCTCGAATTCGCCGGGCGCGCGCTTCTCCAGCTCGTCGGCGAAGGCGTGGGCGGCGATGGCGTAGGGGTCCACCTTGCTGTCGGCGGTGGTCCAGCCCAGGCGGATCTTCTGCGCCGCCATGACGTTGGTGGAAACGGCCAGGGCGCCGAGGCCGGCCGCGGCGCAGAGCGTCAGGGTCGTCAGCGCCTTTGCGAATCGCGTACGCATTGCGTCTCTCCTCTTCTTCACTTCGGTCGTGGCAAACAAAGCCGCGGCGGCAGCCGGTCAGGACTGACCGCCGCGGCGCTCCAGATGGTCGGCGATCACCTCGATGGGGTGCGCCGGGCGGAATCCGGATTCCCTCAGGACCTGGCTGCGGCAGGAGTAACCCGTGGCCAGCACGCGCTCGGGCGGCAGGGACTCCGTCGCCTCCCGCCAGGACATGTCGTAGAGCTCGCGGGAATGCTCGCGGTGCTCGCACTGGTGGCCGTAGATGCCCGCCATCCCGCAGCAACCGGTCTCCACCACCTCCAGCTCCAGGCCGAGACGCTCGAATACTTTCTGCCACTGCCGGGCGGATTCCGGGTGGGCCGTGCGTTCGGTGCAGTGGAGGATCAGCCGATAGCTGGCAGAGGGAGCGGCGGGCACGTCCCCCGGCAGGTTCATGTCGTTAAGCCACTGCTGCAGCAACCGCGGACGCGACCACGCCTCTTCGCTCAGGGCCGCGGGGTATTCGTCGCGGTACATGAGGGTGCTGCTGGGGTCCACGCCCACGATGGGCCGGCCGAAGGCCGCCAGCGCGCTCACGCGCCGGGCCTCACGACGGGCCACTTCATCGAAGGCCTCCAGGAAACCATGCACATGCAACGCCTTGCCGGTAGGCGCGTGCCGCATTGCCACGGGCCGCGCGCCCGTGGCTGCGGCAACGCGGCACACCGCGGGCAGCACCGGCGGGTCGAAGTAGGTAGTGAACGCGTCCGGGCGAATGAAAACGGCCTGCTGGAGTGTTTCCTCCGGCAGGGTTTGAAGCTCGTCGGTGCCGACCACCGGAAATCCAAGACGCCGGGCGCGGCGCAGACCATGGTCGCGGCTCAGCGCCGGCAGGTCGGATATCCCGGCCCGCCGCATCACGGCCCGCCCCGTCGCCGAGCCGGCCACCGCGTTGGCAAGCGGCGCCACCGCCGCGGCCAGCGGGGCGAGGTGTTCGAGCCATCCCGCCGCGTAGTCGCGCACCGGCCGCCGGTAATGGCGGTGGTAGCTCTGCAGAAAGCGCGCGCGCATCGCCGGTATGCTCACGTGCACCGGGCACTGCGTTGCACAGGCCTTGCAGCCGAGGCAGCCCTGCATGGCGTCGTAGACCGCATGGGAGATATCCGCCGGCGCCCGCCGCCGGCTCAATCGCGGCGTTCTCTCGACGATACCCTCGGGATGATGGCCTTGCTCGGACAGTTGGCGCAGCCACTCCCGCACCAGCGTGGCCCGGCCCTTGGGAGAGTGAGTGCGGTCGCGCGTCACCTTGTAGCTGGGGCAGATGGCCTGCCGGGCGTCCCAGTCGAAGCAGACGCCGTTGCCGTTGCAGGCGATGGCCTTCTCCCAACCGGACCGCACGTCGAGAGGTATCCGGCGGTCGCGTTCCCCGCGCAGTGGAACGGCGTCGATGCGTCGTATGCGCTCCGGATCCCCGTCCGGGGCGACGATCTTGCCCGGGTTCATGCGGTTGTGGGGGTCGAAGGTACGCTTGACGGTGGCAAGCAGCGGGTAGAGCTCGGCGCCGAAGAACTCACGGGTGTACTCGCCCCGGAAGCCCTTGCCGTGCTCCCCCCAGAGGATTCCCTGGTGCCGTTTGAGCAGCCTCACCACCTGCTCGGTGATCTCGCGCACGAGCCGCGCGTCGCTGGCGTCCGTCATGTCCAGCGCCGGGCGCACGTGCAGGCAACCCACGTCCACGTGGCCGAACATGCCGTACTCGATGCCGTAACTGTCCAGCAGGCCGCGCAGCTCGGCAATGTACTCGGGCAGCCGCTCCGGCGGCACCACGGTATCCTCGACGAAGGGAATGGGCTTGCGCGTGCCTTCCGTGCGGGCCAGCAGGCCGACGCTTCGGGAGCGCACGCCCCACAGCTCCGAGGTCTCCGCTTCGTCCATGCAGCGGTATGTGCCGATGCTGCGCCCGCTGTGCGCCAGCTCCTCCTCAAGGCGTGACAGGCAGCTCTCGAGGACGTCCTCGTCGGTGCCTTCGTATTCCACGAAATTGACGGGCAGAGGCGTATCGCCGTCCCCCGCCATGGCGCGTCTCACGCGGAACCAGGCGCTGTCCTGCCGGGCGAGACGCGAGACCCGCTCGTCCAGCGTCTCGATGGCCGAGGGCTCCGTGGCCAGCAGCGTGCGCGCATCCGCCAGCGCCGCCTCGAACGTCTCGTAGCGCACCACCACCAGCTGCCGGTGCTTCGGTCGCGGAATCACTCGCAGCGTGGCCTGGCTCACGAAGCCCAGGGTGCCTTCCGCGCCGGTGAAAAGCCGTTGCAGATGAACGCTGCCGTCCGCCGGGAAGGCGTCGCGCAGGTTGTAGCCGGTGAGCGAGCGGGGCATGTCCGGGAAGGTGCGGGTCACATCGTCCCGGTGGGGGGCAACGGTCTCCCGCAAACCGGCCGCGAGGACCGCCTGCCGATCGTTGGCCGCCCCGGCGTCCACTTCTTCCGCCGCCAGGGACTGCAGCTCCAGCGTCTCGCCGCTGGGCAGCGACACCTTCAGCGCCTCCACGTAGTCGTGGGTACGGCCGTAGCGGCGTGACCCCTTGCCGCAGGCGTCGGTGCCGATCATGCCGCCCAGCGTGGCCCGGCTGGCGGTGGAGATCATGGGCGGGAAAAACAGGTCGTATCGCGCCAGATGGCTGTTGAGCTGCGCCAGCACCACGCCCGGCTCCACCCGAACCACGCCGCGGTCCTCGTCCACTTCGAG
>JASFMS010000222.1:0-4770 GCA_050117435.1 Ectothiorhodospiraceae bacterium
GGCGACCGTGCCCGCGACCGCCCAGATTCCCAGATCGATGCGTTTCGAGTACGTCCAGTTCGGCCGGTACGGCCCTTCCGCGTCTCCGGCTCGGTAGCGGGTAACGACCCATACCGTAAGCACGAACACGGGGATGACCACGATCAGAGTCACGCCCGTTACGAACAGCAGCAGATCACGCTCCGCGAGGGCGATCGCGCCACCGGGGTCCATGACCGGCCAGGAATCGGCCCGGCATCCGCCCAACAGCATCACCGCCGACACGGGAACCCAGAGCGCGGACCGCGTGAATCGACGACGCGTGCTCCAGTGCGTTCTCGGGTATCCGTATCCCACCATCCGTCTCAACCGTGAGGTTCAAGGCTCGGTGTTCTACTGGACAGTGCGCAGGCACTCCGGGTTCAAGTCGTTAACGGTGGCGACAAGCAGCCTAAGCAGGGCCCGGTTCGCCGGGCCGTCGGCTTCAATTCGTCAATGAAAGCGCCGATGGCCTCCAGTATTGGGACCCGCGGAACGCTTACCCAGGGCAACATTCCCTCGCCCATATGGTGTGAGCGCGCCGCTGCGCATAGAATTCGCAGCCGGAGCGGATCCGATTACCGCTCCGAGGCGGATTTCGACACGGCAACAATGGCGCAGTAGCGGCTCTATGGGCAGAAGGCACCATTCCGGGCAATCGGACAGCCCGGCGGACGAACGCGAGCAGAAGACGCGAATCACCCTCATCGGCGCGGCGGCAAATCTGCTGCTCGCCGCCCTCAAGGTGGTGATCGGATTCATTGGACAGTCCCAGGCGCTGATCGTCGACGGCATTCACTCACTCTCCGACCTGGTGAGTGACGGTCTGGTTCTGTTCGCCGCCCACGCCGGCAGCAAGGACGCCGACGACAACCACCCATACGGCCACGGACGTTTCGAGACCGCCGCCACCGTGGCGATTGGCGTCGTGCTGCTGATGGTCGCCGGGGGATTCGCCTACGATGCCGTGCTGCGCCTGCTTCGGCCCGAAAACCTCTGGGTGCCGCACTGGATCGTCCTGCCGGCGGCGGTGGCCTCCGTGCTCGCCAAGGAAGTCCTGTACCGCTACACCGCCCGCGTCGGGCGCCGCTGCCGCTCGCAGCTCATCGAGGCCAACGCCTGGCACCATCGCTCCGACGCGCTGTCCTCGCTGGTCGTGATCGGCGGCTTCGCCGGCACCCTGGCCGGCTTCCCCTGGTTCGACGCGGTGGCAGCGATCATCGTCGCCGGCATGGTCGGCACCATGGGCTGGCAGTTCGCCTGGCAGTCGGTTCAGGAGCTGGTGGACACGGGCCTCGATCCGAATACCGTGGAAGAGCTCGCCGACGTCGTCAACAGCGTTGAGGGCGTGCGTTCGCACCACAACCTGCGCACGCGATTCATGGCAGGCGAAGTGCTGATTGACGTGCACATTCTGGTGGACCCGCTGGTCAGCGTCTCCGAAGGCCACCGCATCGGCGAGGCGGTTCACGACCGCCTCAGCGAGCATCTGGATCGCGCCGGGGAGGTGCTGGTGCACGTGGACGCGGAGCGGCTCGAAACGCCGGAGGATCGCCGCCCGCCGCTGCGCACCCGTATCCTCTCCGACCTTGAGGACGCGTGGAAGGACATCCCGGAGGCAGCGCTGGCGCGGCGGATCACCCTGCACTACCGCAACGACAAGGTCGACGCGGAACTGCTTCTCACGGCCGACACGCTCGCACCGGACCAGCTCGGCCCGCTGGGTACGCGCCTCGAGAAGGCCGCCGGCGGCCTGAATTACCTCCGCGACGTGCGAGTCCTTCTGACGCCGGCATAGCGCCTGCCCACCCTCGTCACACGCATCCACCGGCGACCTATAATCAACCCAGGTCGCGATCCAGTCCGATTCATGTCGGCCGCGGCCGATTCCGCAATGGCATACGGAGGTGCAGTGCAATGGCAGGCTGGTTCGAACTCGGCAAGAGCAGTGACGGCCAGTACCGTTTCCTTCTCAAGGAAGACGGCGGCAACACGCTGCTCACCAGTGAGCTTTACAGGGCAAAAAGCGGCGCCCGGGGCGGCATCGAATCCGTTCAGACGAACTGTTCCGCGGACGAGCGCTACGACAGAAAGACATCCTCCAACGGCAAGGCCTACTTCAACCTCAAGGCGGCCAACCATCAGATAATCGGAACCAGCCGGATGTTCCCCTCCGAGAAGGAGCGCGACGCCGGTATCGACGCCGTAAAAACCAACGGTTCGTCAACCACGGTGAAGGACGTCACGAAGTAGGCCGAGAGCTGCGGTCCGGATGAGGCTGCCCGGCGAACCCGGGCCGCAGTGATACAAGCCGATTATGATTATATGTGATTAAGTTCTCTCCGCCGCCGAGACCCCGGGCATGGCAGCCGGAACCTCGCGCGACGCTGGCATAACAACCCCATCAAACGAGCGCCAGTAATCGTCACGAGCGGGCATCGTCCATGAACCGGGACGGATTGCGTCGTATCTTTCTTGGCGTCGCCGCCGTTGACGACGTCCTTGACCCCGGATTCACTGGGGCAGGCCGGCACGGGAGCGCCCGCGGACTCACCGGGTCTATGCTGGGGATCAGCGCCGACCGGAAAGGAGTCGCCATTGACGAAGATCCAGCAACCTCGTCGCCCCGGGTTTCGCAGGGTAATTGCGCGAACCCTGGTGCTGACTCTGTCAATAATACTCCTGCTGCTCGCCAGCGGCGCCGTCTGGCTTGTCGGCTTTTTCCAGCTCGACCGATACCGCGAAACCGTTGCGGAGCTGGCCGGTTCCGCCCTGGGCGTGAACGTGGAAATCGCCGGCGAACTGGAGCTGAACGCGCTAGTGCCACTGCGCCTCGAAGCCGGCGATGTAACACTGCGCGGGGATAGTGGTGTCGTCGGCACCTTCAACCGCATAGACATGGCGGTGAACCCGCTGGACCTGCTGAGGGGAACCCTGCGTCTGGATGAGCTCCAGCTCCATGCCAAACGGCTTGATCTGCGTCGCCGCGAAGACGGCACCTGGAACATTGCACCCGCGCTGACCCGCGGTCAGTCCTCCGGTGGCGGCGCATTCCGCATCCGGGATGCCTACCTGGACCGCCTGGAACTGCGCGCGGATGAAGTGGAGATTCATGCACCTGAAGACAGCCTGAACCTCGCCGCACGGTCCGCATCGATCCAAGTGGACGGGTTGCCTCTGATGCGGAACGGCGTCCCGGTGGTCGCGAACCCCGCGATTCTGAGCAACCACGAGTTCCGCCTCCGGGCGAGCGCTGGCGCGCTTAGCATCAACGACAGCAACATCACCAAGCTGAACGTCGACGTCCACAACGACCACGGACGCGTCACGTTCAGCCAGACCGCCCTGCAGATATCGCGGCGGACGAACGGTTTGACGGCGGCGCTTCGGGGCGGCGGCACTCTGGAGGTTCGCTACGACGACGACAGCGCGTGGTCCAAACCCACCGATCTCTCGCTGGGAAACCTGGATCTCCGGATCGATCAACTTAGCCTGGGCGACGGCGGGAAACGCGGGTCGCTGACGAACACCCGCGTCCGCAGCGGCGGCATGCCCCTGCCCCACGAACTCTCGCCCGAACCGGGCAGCCTGAAGCGGTGGCTGGCGAAAAACCTGACCGCGAACCGCATCGAACTGGCGGCCGAAGGCGACGCCGCGAACCTCGGAGGCTATGCGCTGGAGGGTTTCAGTGCGGCGCTGGAACCTGGCGACGACCAGACTCGCCTGCACCTGTCCGGCGACCGTGTGGCCCACGAGGCACCAGACAGGGCATGGCATGCCACCAAGTTCCGCCTGGAAACGCGTATCAAGGCGACGGCGGCAGAAGGCGACCAGGGCACTCCAGCACTGAGCCGGCTTCTCCTGGCTTCCGGCGAACTCGATACCGGCACCGGCGGGTTTTCCGTCGACAAGGACACGTCATACCGCTTTCAAAGCCTGCGGCTCAGCACGCGACAACTCCCACTCCTCGCCAACGGACAACCGCCGGGCGGCTCGATCCCCATGCTGCTTGCCTGGGTCGGCAAGGACGCCCGCCTCAACGGGCAGGTCGATGGTCTGTCCTTCGGCGGCGACGGCATCGACAAGCTGGCCCTGCATCTTGCCGGGACCGGCGACGCAGTCCGGATCCAGCGGATCGAGGCAAGAAAGGACGATGCCCGCATCGAGGGTTCCGGTGAGCTGCGGCCGGCCAACGCGGACGCCACCTGGCAGCTGCGGCTCACGGGCGAGAACCTGACGCTGGGCATGTTGAGCACCATTCTGGGTTCGGGGTTGCCGGCGCACGGCAGGGTTAAGCTCGATGCCAGCCTTCGAGGCTCCTCCCTGACGCCGAAAAAGGCGCTACAGGGGCTCAACGGCCGGGCGCGGGCACAGGGGCGGGATCTGAAGCTGGAAGGCATCGATCTCGACGCCGTTATCGATCGGCTCCTGGAAAGCCAGAGCGTGGGCCTGTTCGACGTTGGCGCCTACGCGCTGCTGGGCCCGTTCGGCCCCCTGCTGACAACGGGCGCGTCCTATGCGCAGCTGGCCACCAGCCTGCACGCCGAGGGCAACACCCACATCGCCCATAGCATCGTCGCGGCAAGGTTTACCGACGGCGTTGCCCACCTGGACGATACCGCCTTCGCGACCGACCGCCACCGCGTCGCCCTTAAGGGCACATTGGAACTGACCGGTGACCGCAGGCTTGATCTGCGCACCGCGGTGATCAACCGAAAAGGCTGTGCGCGTTACGTGGAGGATATCGGGGGC
>JASFMS010000223.1:0-4769 GCA_050117435.1 Ectothiorhodospiraceae bacterium
CGTCACCAAGAAGCGCGAGGATTGCCGCAAGGTGGGGATCCACTCCGAGGCCTACGACCTGCCGAAGGATACCGGGCAGGACGAGCTGATGGCGCTGATCGACCGGCTCAATGCCGATCCGTCCATCGACGGCATTCTGGTGCAGCTGCCCCTGCCCTCGCAGCTGGACGCGCAGGCGGTCATCGAACGCATCGATCCGCTCAAGGATGTGGACGGCTTCCACCCCCAGAACGTGGGCCGACTGGCGCTGCGCCTCCCGGGTCTGCGCTCCTGCACGCCCCGGGGCGTAATGACGCTGCTGGAGCACACCGACGAGGAACTCAGCGGCAAGGATGCCGTGATAATCGGCCAGTCCGCCATCGTCGGCCGCCCCATGGCCCTGGAGCTGCTGAACGCCCGTTGCACCATCACGGTTTGCCATAGCCGCACTCGCGATCTTGCGGACAAGGTGCGGCGGGCGGACGTGGTCGTCGCCGCCGTCGGCAAACCACGCTTCGTGGGCGGGGACTGGATCAAGCCCGGCGCCATTGTCGTCGACGTGGGAATCAACCGGGGCGACGATGGCAAGCTCGTAGGCGACGTGGACTACCATGCTGCAAGCGAGCAGGCCGGTTGGATCACGCCGGTGCCGGGCGGGGTCGGCCCCATGACCCGGGCCACCCTGCTGGAAAACACCCTGCTGGCCGCCGACTGGCGGGATGGGGCGGACTGACCCCGGCACTTAGATCCCGAGCGCATGGATGGGCTCCGGGCGCGTAAACGCGACAGGGGCGTCCCCATTAGGTAATCGGTCCGTCCGGCGCCGACGACAAACGGCGGCTGGCGGCCCCTTGCGGTACGGGTGAGACCGTCGGAGCCGCGGCGCTGCCCGGAGCGCCGCGGCCGGGACACGCCGGCGGAGACCGCCTGGCGCCTCCAGCGAGCCGGGACATTCCACCTCCCACCCGACGCCGCCGTAAACAACGGCAGGCCGCCCGCGGACGCGGCGGAGGCATTCCGCCGGCTGCTACGCCCCGCCTTGAATGCACCCGCTCACGGCATACGCGGACGCGGGTCTGTGCTAGATTCGAGGCAACATCATCGCGGCAGGGTCGATCATGAGCCCACGGCAGCACAACAAGCGCCGCTTCGCCCGCCTACCGCTGAACCGCCCGGCAACTCTGGACGGCCCGCGCGGTTCGGTGGACGGGACCGTGCGGAACATCAGCCTGAACGGCGTTTTCCTGGACGCGCCCGGCGCCTGGGCCGGCAGCCCCGCAGACCGCTACACACTCAGCGTCGCCCTGAGCCCGGTAAGCACCGTCCGCATGGACCTCTCGCTGGTACATCGCGCCGGCTCGAGAGCCGGATTCCGGTGCGAGCACCTGGACCGCGACAGCCTTGGCCATCTGAAGCGGCTGCTGGCCCTCTACTATGGCGCACCGGCGGCCGTCGAGAAGGAACTGGCACAGTTCGAACGGATGCATCAGACAAACCACTGATCCACGGCCTGGGCAGGACCGGCGGACAGAACAGCTAGCAGTGGGGGGTAGCCATGGCGGATAAGGACCGACGGCATTTCCGGCGGGTGGAAATCGATCGCGAAGCCGTGCTCCGCGGCAGCGACGATGACTTCGCGGTGCGCGTGGAAGACATCTCGCTCAACGGCGTACTGCTCGCGCTGGGGCCAGCACGCCAGCTCACGCAAACCGCCGGCTACCGCCTGAACATCCCGCTGAGCGAGGAAGCCGCCATCAGTATGGATCTGGAACTCATGCATCAGGAAGACGGGCACGCGGGGTTCCGTTGCGCCGGTATCGATGTGGACAGCATCGCCCACCTCCGCCGCCTGGTGGAGCTTAACCTGGGGGACCCGCTGCTGCTGGACCGTGACCTGAAGGAGCTTGCCGGGGGAAAGGGCTGACGAAGGCGAGGGTCGAACGGACGGGGCCGGTGACACGGGACGCTAGAATATCGCTTCGATGGCCCGTGCCAGCGTCTGCACCCCCACCACCTCGATTCCACTGGGCACCTGTCCCGACGGCGGCTGGTTCTTCGCTGGCACAATGGCACGGCGGAAACCGTGCTTGGCCGCCTCGGTCAGCCGCTCCTGACCGCTGGGAACGGGACGAATCTCCCCCGCCAGACCGATTTCGCCGAAGATCACGCAGTCCTGCGCAATGGGCCTGTCCCTGAGGCTGGAGAGCACCGCCGCCAGCGTGGGCAGGTCACTGGCGGTTTCTCCCACGCGAACGCCGCCGACCACGTTCAGAAACACGTCGAGTCCGGCCGTACTGATGCCGCCGTGGCGCTGGAGAACAGCAAGAAGCAGGGCGAGCCGATTGCCGTCGAGCCCCACTGCTACCCGTCGCGGATTGGACAATGGGCTCTCGGCAACCAGCGCCTGCACCTCCACCATCAGGGGCCGCGTGCCTTCGCGAGTCACCATGATCGTACTGCCGGCCACCGGATCGGGGTGTCGGGAGAGAAAGATCGCCGAGGGATTCTTCACCTCTTTCAGGCCGCTATCCAGCATGGCGAACACACCCAACTCGTTGGCGGCTCCGAAGCGGTTCTTCACGGCACGCAACAGGCGATAGCGGCTGCCGCTGTCGCTCTCGAAATACAGCACCGTATCCACCATATGCTCCAGCACCCGGGGGCCGGCGAGCTGTCCGTCCTTGGTGACGTGACCGACGAGGAAAAGCGCGGTTCCGGTCTGCTTGGCGAGTCGCACAAGCCTTGCGGCACATTCACGCACCTGCGCCACCGACCCTGGCGCCGAACCGAGGGATTCCGCCTGCAGGGTCTGAATGGAATCCACTACCACCGCGGCCGGACGCTCCCTGGCGACAGCGTCCAGGATCGCCTCCACCGAGGTTTCCGCAAGCAGCCGAAGGTCGTCACGCTCGACACCCAGACGCGACGCGCGCAGCCCCACCTGCCGCAACGACTCCTCGCCGGTGACGTAGAGCGCCCCGACGCTCTCGGGTAGCCGGGCGACGGTTTCCAGCAGAAGGGTGGACTTGCCGATGCCCGGGTCGCCGCCCAGCAGCACGACGCCGCCGGGAACCATCCCGCCCCCGAGAACACGGTCCAGCTCGCCGAGCCCGGTGGAGACACGCTGCTCCTCGCCACGCGGCACGTCCGCCAGCGTCCGCACCCCACGATCCCCCGCGTACTGCCCTCGCGCGGCGCTTCCCGCCCCGGCGACCACAGCGCCGGCGGTCTCCTCCAGGGTGTTCCAGGCACCGCACTCCGGGCACTGCCCCGCCCACTTGGGCGTATCGGCACCGCATTCCTGGCAGACAAACACCGACCTAGTCTTCGCCATACTCCGCTCCGTCCACATAGCGGTAGGCGACGCGGCGTGTTATCTGGCAGAAGAGCTCGTAGGCGATAGTGCCGCAGCGCTCGGCGATGGATTCGGCAGGCAGATCCGGCCCCCACAGCACCACGGGATCGCCGACCGCCGCATCCGGGCACCGGCGCAGATCCACGCAGATCATGTCCATGGACACACGGCCGACGAGTTCCGCCGGCTCGCCGTTGACAAGAACCGGCGTGCCGTTGGGCGCATGGCGCGGGTAACCGTCGCCGTACCCGATGGAAACCACGCCCACCGGCATGTCCTCCGGGCATTCATAGGTCCCGCTGTAACCCACCCGGTCCCCGCGACGATGCCGGTTCACGGCAATAAGCCTTGCCTCGAGCGTCATGGCCGCTCGCAGTGGCGGACGCTCACCGCCGTCAATGAAAGGCGAAGCGCCGTAGAGCATGATGCCGGGACGAACCCAGTCGGCGTGCGCGGAAGGCCAACCCAGAGTCCCGGCCGAATTGCACACGGAACGCTCGGCGCCCAACCCGTCACAGGCACGGCGGAGGACCTCAAGCTGCTCCGTCGTGGTGGCGTCCCGCCGATCGTCGGCACACGCCAGGTGCGTCATGATGCGAATCGAGCCTATGCCGGGACAGTTGGCAAGCCGTGCGTGGATATCCCCTATCGACCCCGGCGGAAAGCCCAGTCGATGCATACCGGTGTCCACCTTGAGCCAGACATCCAGGTTGCGGCGTGGGCGGCGCCGTTGCAGCAGCTCGATCTGCCACGGCGCGTGAACCACCGGGTCCAGCCTGAGGCGCTCGTAGACACCGAGCTCGGAGGCCTCGAAAGGTCCTTCCAGCAGCACCAGACGGTGGCCGAACCCCGCCTCCCGCAGCGGCATGGCCTCTTCCAGGCAGCTCACCGCCAGCGCGTCGGCGGCGCTGACCGCCCGCGCCGCCTGAACAAGGCCGTGACCGTAGCCGTTGGCCTTGAGCACCGCGATAACCCGGCTGTCCGGCGCCCGTGCCGCCGCCACTGCCAGATTGTGGCGGATGGCGGAGAGGTCCACGGTCGCCCGGGCGAGCCTGGTCACGAATAGACCTCGTCCCGGTAGACGTCGTCGATGTAGTTCTCGAAGCGGGTGAAACGGCCCAGAAACGTCAGCCGCACGGTGCCTGTCGGCCCGTTACGCTGCTTGCCGATGATGACCTCGGCGATCCCCTTCTCCGGGCTGTCCTCGTTGTAGACCTCGTCCCGGTAGAGAAACGTTATGACGTCGGCATCCTGCTCGATGGCACCGGATTCACGCAGATCCGACATTACTGGGCGCTTGTTCGGTCGCTGCTCCAGGCTGCGATTGAGCTGAGACAGAGCGATGACGGGCACGTTGAGCTCTTTGGCCATACCTTTCAGCCCGCGGGAGATCTCGGAGACCTCCTGGGCCCGGTTCTCCTTGAAACCGGGGAGC
>JASFMS010000224.1:0-4769 GCA_050117435.1 Ectothiorhodospiraceae bacterium
CCGCGGGTCCAGATCGAACCACGCGTCGATGCCGCGCTCTTCCATGCGCTGGGCCGCCTCCTCGATGAGGCGGTCAGTCTCCGGATGGATCTCGCCGGTTTCACGATCCACGAACAGCGCGATGGGCACACCCCAGTTACGCTGGCGCGAGATACACCACTCCGGGCGGTTGCGGACCATGGCGTCCATGCGCGCCTCGCCCCAGCTCGGATACCAGCGCACCTTCGGCAGAGCCTCCAGTGTCTTCTCGCGAACGCTGTGCGCCTCCAGGTTCAGGAACCACTGAGGCGTTGCGCGGAACAGGATCGGCGTCTTGTGGCGCCAGCAGTGCGGGTAGCTGTGTTGGTAGGGCTCGTGATTGAGGAGGGCGCCCCGTTCCTCCAGAACCTTGACGATCGTCTTGTTGGCATCGAAGACGAACTGCCCCCCCACCAGTTCCGTACCGGCGGCAAAGCGCCCGTCGTCCTCCACCGGATTGTCCAGGGGCAGATCGTACTTCTGACCCATCACGAAGTCGTCGGCGCCATGACCCGGGGCGGTGTGCACGGCGCCGGTGCCCGCTTCGGTGGTGACATGATCGCCCAGCACCACCGGCACCTGCCGGTCGTAGAACGGATGCTGCAGGAGCAGTCCCTCGAGATCCCGGCCCAGGCAACGCCCGACGATGCCGTAGTGCTCGATGCCGTAACGCTGCAGTGCGGATTCGTGCAGTTCCTCCGCCAGCAGCAGGTACTCCCGCTCGTCCTCGACGTTGACCAGGACGTAGTCCAGGTCGGGATGCAGAGCCACGGCCTGGTTGGCGGGCAAAGTCCACGGCGTGGTCGTCCAGATCACGACGGAAGCCGGCGCATCCGCCAGCGTGGCACCGGTACGCGCCGCTAGCTGCCCCGCGTCCAGCACCCGGAAACGGACGTCAATGGCCGGGGAGGTTCGGTCGTGGTACTCCACCTCGGCCTCCGCGAGGGCGGAGCCGCAGTCCGTGCACCAGTGCACGGGTTTGAACCCGCGCTTGAGGTGTCCCTTGCCGACGATATCGCCCAGCACCCGGAGGATGTCCGCCTCCGTCTGGAAGTTCATCGTCAGATAGGGGTTGTACCAGTCGCCAAGAACACCGAGCCGCTGGAAATCGGTGCGCTGGCCCTCCAGCTGCTCCTGGGCGAAGCGGCGACAGGCCGCGCGAAATTCGTTGGGCGACACCGCTTCACCGGCCTTGCCGATGGTCTGCTCCACCTTGTGCTCGATAGGCAGGCCGTGGCAGTCCCAACCGGGAACGTAGGGCGCATCGTAGCCCTCCATGTTGCGGGCCTTGACGATGATGTCCTTGAGGATCTTGTTGAGCGCGTGCCCCAGATGAATCTCACCGTTGGCGTACGGGGGGCCGTCGTGAAGAATGAACTTCTCCCGGCCGCGCCGGGCCTCGCGGATCTGCTGATAGAGCCCTTCGCTCTTCCAGCGGTCCGCGCGGGCCGGCTCCCGCTTGGCCAGATTGGCCCGCATTGGGAAGTCCGTCTTCGGAAGATTCAGCGTGTCTTTGTAGTCGCTCACAAGGTCGTCCTACGCTCTAGCCTGTCTGTTTGTCAGTCTGCCCACGCGCGGCGAAGAACTCCCGCGCCCGCACCACGTCCCGCCCTATCTGTTCCTTGAGTTCATCGAGGGACTCGAAATGCTCCTCGCCCCGCAGCCACTCCAGAAACCGCACCTCGATGTGTCGACCATAGAGGTCGCCCGCGTAATCCAGCAGATGGACCTCCAGCAGCTGGCGGGTCCCTCCCACAGTTGGGCGCGTGCCGACACTGGCCACGCCGGGACGCGAACCGTCGACTCCCCTTACCTCCACCACGAATATGCCGCCCAGCGGGCAGCGGCCGTGTTTGAACGCGAGGTTGGCAGTCGGCCAGCCCAGCTCACGTCCCAACGCATCGCCATGGGCCACGCGTCCCGAAACCGTATAGGCGCGTCCCAGAAGGCGCTTCGCCGAGGCGAGATCGCCGGCGCTCAGCGCCTCCCGCACCCGGGTGCTGCTAACCCGCTCGCTGTCCAGTGCCACCGTCGGCATGCGGGTAAGCTCGAACCCGCTGGAGCGCGCTACCTCGCCCAGTAGGCGGTAGTCGCCCTCGCGGCCCCGGCCGAAACGGAAATCGTCTCCCACCATCAGGTAGCGGACGCCGAGACGCTCCACGAGAATGCGGCTGGCGAAGTCTTCCGCGCTCATCCGCGCAAGCCGGTTGCCGAACTCCAGGCAAAGCACTCGATCCACCCCGGCCGCCGCCAGCGCGCGCAGCTTGTCCCGCAGGCCGGTTATACGCGCCGGCGCGGCATCCGGGGCGAAGAACTCCCGGGGATGCGGTTCGAAAGTGATCACCGTCGCCGGCACGTCCCTGGCGTCCGCGGCCTGCCGCAGCTGCCGGAGCACCTCCTGATGACCGCGGTGGACACCGTCGAAGTTGCCGATGGTCGCGGCACAACCGTTATGACGGGGCCGCAGATTGTGGCTACCGCGTATCAGCTCCATGCCCGGTGCGCCCCGGTCTGCCCCGGGACATTACTCCAGCTTGCCGAAAATACGCGATTATACGGCAGTCGGCACCCGATCAGCCACGTGCCATGGGCGGTTCGCGAAAATGCCGTGGCCGCAGACCAAACGCCAGCAGCGCGAGGAAATACACGGCGGCGCCGGCAAAGATGGCAAGTGCCAGGTAGACGGCCCGCAATGCGAAGCCCGACTGCAGCCAGAGCTCGACATGCCGTCCCGGCCAGTACAGCACCAGCCCCATGAGCAGCGTGGCACCACCGGCCTGGCGCAGAATCAACGGCCACCCGGCTTCCGGGCGGTAAATGCCCTGCTTCTTCAACCCCCGCAGCAGCAGGGTGGCATTCACTGTCGCCGCCATCGCCGTGGCGAATGCAATACCGGCATGGGCGATCCCGGTATGCAACAGCAGCAGGACGAGCGACGTACTGAGCACCATGTTCACGACCATTGCCACGGCAGCGCATCGCACCGGCGTCCGCGTGTCCTGACGCGAAAAATAGGCGGGCGTCAGCACTTTCACCAGCACGAACCCCATGAGCCCGACGGCGTAGGCGGCAAGGCTGAGGCTCGCGGCGAGCACGTCGTCGGCGGTGAAGGCCCCGTACTGAAACAGCGTGGCCAGCAATGGCCCGGCGAGGAAAGCCAACCCCACCGTTGCGGGAAGGATCAGAACGAGCGTAAGCCGCAACGCCCAGTCCAGGGTATGGCTGAAAGCCTCCGGCGACTGCGCGGCGTGCTGGGTTGACAGCCGCGGCAGTATTACGGTGCCGAGAGCGACACCGAAGATGCCCAGAGGAAACTCCACCAGCCGATCCGACCAGTACAGCCAGCTTATGCTGCCAGTCACCAGGAAAGACGCCAGAATCGTGTCCACCAGCAGGTTGATCTGCTGCACCGAGGTTCCGAAAAGCGTGGGTCCCATCAGGCGCAGAATGCGCCGCACCCCCGGATCCTTCCAGCGTGGCACGGGAAACGCCAAAAGCCCCTGCCGCCCCACGAACGGCAATTGCAGCAGTAGCTGCAGCACGCCGGCGACAAGCACTGCACCGGCCAGCGCCATCACGCCGACCTCCAGGTTCGGCGCGACCCACAGTGCCGCCCCGATCATGCACAGGTTCAGCAGCACGGGCGCAAAGGCGGGAGGCCCGAAAGATCCGCAGGCGTTGAGCACCGCCCCCGCGCAGGCGGTCAGCGAGATCAGAAGCAGGTACGGGAAGGTCAGCCGCAGCATGTCGACGGCGAGCATCGAGCGCTGGGGGTCACCAACGAAGCCGGGGGCGAAAACCGTGAGCAGATAGGGTGCCCCGGCAATGCCGAGGACCGTCAGAATCACCAGGGTCAGACCGAGACTGCCGGAAACATGGCTTATGAGCCTGCGCACGTCCGGCGTCGGCCGCTGGGAGCGGTACTCGGAGAGCACCGGCACGAAGGCCTGCGCGAAGGCCCCTTCAGCGAAGAGTCGGCGCATGAAGTTCGGGATCTTGAACGCGACGAAGAAGGCATCCGTTGCCCCCGAAGGTCCGAAAACCACCCCGATAACCACGTCCCTCGCCAGCCCCAGGACGCGGGAAACCAGCGTCCAGGAACCGAACGTGAACACCGATCGCGTTAGACCTTTCTTCACTGCGTGCCGACCCGTTTTTCGTGGTTTGAGAAGAGGGGTCCGTGCGGAGCCCGCCCATGCATCAGGGCCCGACGACGGCCAACGCACTCTAACCGTTCGCGCGTGCCGGGAAAATCCCCGGTCTGCCGGGCAAAAAACCCGTCCCTCGGGTTTGACATCGGCGTCCAGAAAACGCATATTAGCGAGCTTTTCGGGAACCAGACATCTGGCAGGAGTTGGATCTTGGCTAACATCGCCTCTGCGAAAAAGCGCGCTCGTCAGGCGGAGCATCGTCGCCGCCACAATCAGGCCCGACGTTCCATGATGCGGACCCACCTCAAGCGGGTCACGCAGGCCATCGAGTCCGGAGACAAGGCGAAAGCCGAGGCCGCCTACAATACGGCGGTTCCCGTGCTCGACCGGATGGCCACCAAGGGAATCATCCATCGGAACAAGGCCGCCCGGCACAAGAGCCGCCTGAGCCGCGACATCAAGGCCATGCAGGCCTGAGTCGAACCTCGGCCTCGCTGTTGGCAGGAACGCCGGCCTCATGGCCGGCGTTTTTTATTGAATGCGAGCGGGCCCAACGCCGTCGAATTTCAGAGAAAGTCCGCCGCGCACCGCCCGGGCATC
>JASFMS010000225.1:0-4747 GCA_050117435.1 Ectothiorhodospiraceae bacterium
GCGGCTCGCGTCGCTCCGGATACGACAGCAGACGCGATAGCAGCTTGAAACCGGGGAACTTCGGAACTAGAGAGATTAGTAGTGATGCGACATTCCCCCGGGGCGTTTCCACAGGAGTTGCCCATGCGCCGGATCTACTTTCTCCTCCCCGACATCGAACTGACCCGCACCATCGTTCGCGAGCTTCTGCTCAGTCACGTGGAGGAGCGCCACATCCACGTCGTCGCCCGGGAAGGAACACCTCTCGAGGACCTGCCAGCGGCCAGTGACCTGCAGAAGTCCGACCTGATTCCGGCACTGGAGAAGGGCGCCACCGTGGGCGGCGCCACCGGCGCGATCGCCGGACTGGTGGCAGTCACCGTGCCGCCGGCGGGGCTGATACTCGGGGGCGGCGCAGTGTTGGGTCTCACCCTGGCCGGCGCCGGATTCGGCGCCTGGGCAGCCAGCATGATCGGCATCGGTGCGCCCAATTCGCAACTCAAGCGGTTCGAGGACGCCATCGAGCAGGGTGAAATCCTGATGATGGTGGACGTTCCCCGCCGCCGGGTCGAAGAGGTGGAGGAGCTGGTGAAGTCCCATCATCCGGAGGCGGATATCGAAGGGACGGAGCCGAATATTCCGAATTGGCCGTGACACGTGGTTAATTGGTTGATTGGTTGGTTCGTTAATTGGGTGGCGGAGATTCCCCGCCATTCGCAACCCCAATTAACCAATCAACGAACTAACCAATTAACAACCCAGTCAACGCCAAAGCGCATACACCTTTTCCGTCAACGCTCGCAGGCCCCGTTGCCGAAACCGCGGGTGCGCGTCCAGAACGTCCTCTGCGAGTAGCCGCTCGACCTGGAATTCGCCTTCGTAAAGCTGGCGCACCTCCTCCTCCGATACCGAGAACGGAGGACCACTCATCTGGTCCTGGGGGTATTCCAGCGCCACAAGCAGCATGGGCACGCCTGTCGGCACCAGCGACGTCAGGCGCTCGGCGTAGTGCTCGCGCATGCGCCGCGGCAGCGCGATGAGGGAGGCGCGGTCGTAGACGGCGCCGATACCTTCGACCTCGCCCGGAGACAGAGAGAAGAAATCACCCGCGATGATCACCACGTCATTGGCCTGGTAGCGCACACCCACCTCCGCCGGGGTGCGCATCGGCTGAAGGTCGTGCTCGCGAAAGAACTGTTCCACGGCGCGCGTGCTCAGCTCCACGCCGAGGACCGGGTGCCCCTGTGACAGCAGCCAGGCCATGTCCAGGCTTTTCCCGCAGAGCGGAACGAACACGGGGGCCCCGAGAGGCACATCGAGACGCTGCCAGAACTGCTGCAGATACGGATTGATTTCTGCCTGGTGAAAGCCGATCTCTCCGGCTTCCCAGCGGCTCAACCAGAAGTCGCGATCCATGTTAGCCGTCCCCCTTTATGTTCGCCCTGCTCCGGACACAGCGGCAACGCCGCTGACGCGCGAGCGTCTCCGGGCCGCAGTGGCGGCGAAACCTGTCCGTTAACCAGTACAATAAGGGCGCTCAGACACGCTTTCGAGACCCCAGAAGAATGCGCAACACCCGTTCCGCCCCCCGCACCCTGACCACGGCCCTCGCCGGCCTGGCCGCCGTGATATGCGCCTTCCTCGTCTCCGCGGCGCTGGCCTGGCAGCTGCTGAGCCAGGTCAACTTCGGTTACCGGTTTCTCTACGGCGCGCTGGACATCGATGCGCACATCGCCCGCTACGGCCCGGAAAACCGCTTCCGCCACGGTTTCGAGACCACCAGCAGGGCCGAGCGCATTGCCCTGTTCGGGGGCATAGTGGACGCCATCAACAACGGCGGCGAGGGACTGCGGGAACTGCGGTACCACCCCGCCGGCGGCGCAGCGACGCCGCTGCTTCGCGCCCCCGAGATCGAGCACCTTGAACTGGTGGCCGGGCTGGTGAACGGGGTGCGCCTGCTGGGACTGATAGCGGCCGGCGTCCTCGCCGCCCTGGCAATCCTGATGCACCGTTTCCGGATTCCCCTGTCCCGGCGCGGCATTGCCGGTGGCATCGGACTGGCGCTGGCCGCCGGTGCCGCCGTCACCATCGCGAGCTTCGACGGCGGGAAAACCGGCCTTTTCGGGCGTCTCCACGAAATGGTCTTCCCGCCGGGCCACCAGTGGTTCTTCTACTACCAGGATTCCCTGATGACGACGCTGATGAAAGCGCCGGACCTTTTCGGGCCGATGGCAGCAATGCTCGCCGTGGTCACTCTGCTCATTGTCGTCCCCCTGCTAATGGGGTTTGCACGGTTCGTTGGACATCATGACTGATACCCGCACCGATCCCGCCCCACTCCTGGCCGAGCTGGAACGAGTCTGCGGCACTGCCGGGGTCATCCGCCAGGGCGATGCCATGGCGCCGTACCTGCATGAGCGCCGGGACCTGTTCCATGGCCGGGCCCTGGCGGTCGCCCTGCCGGAGTCCGCGGCGGCCGTTGCCGCGGTGGTCCGCGCCTGCCACGAGGCCGGCGTCGCCGTCGTTCCCCAAGGCGGCAACACGGGCCTCTGCGGTGGCGCCGCCCCGGACGCCAGCGCCACCCAGGTAATCGTGAGCCTGCGGCGCCTGTGCCGGATTCGCGCCGTGGACCCCGCCAACTTCACCATGACCGTCGAGTCGGGGTGCGTGCTTGCGGACTTGCAGCGTGCGGCGGATGACGCCGATCGCCTTTTTCCCCTGAGCTATGCCGCCGAGGACCAGTGCCTTATCGGCGGCAACCTGTCCACTAACGCCGGAGGCATGAACGTACTGCGCTACGGCAACGCCCGGGATCTGGTGCTGGGCGTCGAGGTAGTGCTGCCGGACGGGCGCGTCTGGAACGGGCTGCGGGCCCTGCGCAAGGACAACAGCGGTTACGACCTGAAGGATCTCTTCATCGGCGCCGAGGGGACTCTGGGCATCGTCACCGCGGCGGTGCTGAAGCTCTACCCTCGTCCGCGACACCACGCCAGCGCGCTGATGGGCCTGCGCAGCGCGGAGGATGCCGTTTCTCTCCTGAGCCACCTGCGCACCGCCACCGGGGACGGGCTGACCGCCTGCGAGCTGATGGGGCGTACGCCGGTGGAATTCGCTATCCGCCACGCCGGTTGCCGGGAGCCCTTCGACAAGCAGTACGCCTGGTACGTCGTGGCGGACGTAACCAGCTCGCGGCTCCGGGACGACCTGCCGGGCTTGTTGCGCGAGGCGCTCCGAGAAGCCGGCGATCTGGTCGGGGACTACCGCATGGCGGACGACGCAGATGGCCGCGCCGAGCTATGGCGCATCCGCAAGAGTATCCCCGGCGCGCAGAAACACGAGGGCGGCAGCATCAAGCACGATATATCGGTGCCGGTCTCGCGAATCCCCGAATTCCTTCAACGCGCCGGCGACGCGGTCACAGAGCGCCTTCCCGACATCCGCCCCTGCCCCTTCGGCCATGTGGGCGACGGCAACATCCACTTCAACCTGAGTCAGCCCGTGGGCGCCGACACCACCGCTTTCCTCGCCCGCTGGAGCGAGTTCAACCGCCTCGTCCACGACATCGTCATGGACATGGACGGTTCCTTCGCCGCGGAGCACGGCGTGGGTCAGCTCAAGCCCGGCGAAGTGGTTCGCCTGAAATCCGCGGAAGAAGTGGATCTGATGCGCCGCGTGAAGCAGGCCATTGACCCGCAGAACGGCATGAATCCGGGGAAGTTGATTCGTTAACTGGTTAATTGGTTAATCGGTTAATTGACCGACCGGGACGCCCCTCAGCTTGGCAGGGTGCGCCGTGCGCACGACGTGCCCCAGTCGTTCACGACCTCGCAGCCCTCATCTCGCGGCGTCGTTTCGCTGGGGCGGCCGGAATACCGCCCATTATCGGGGCAGCACCCCGGGGAGATGCCCAGTTTCGGTGCATTGCGGCCGGGAAAACGCACCAATATAAGTCATCGCGCATGCCGGCAATCCCGAGACCGTCTCGTTTTTCCCGGATAATCCTACTGTTACCGATTGGGCATATTTTGTGCATTGCTGCTCGCCGTTTGTGCAGGCAACGGGGAGTAACATGCAGACGCTTCATTCCGGGGCAGACGTCCTCTTTCTGCTGGTCGGCGCAACCATGGTCCTGGCCATGCACGCCGGCTTCGCTTTTCTCGAGCTGGGGACAGTGCGCAACAAGAACCAGGTGAACGCACTGGTCAAGATAATCACCGACTTTGCCGCATCCACCGTGGCTTACTTCACCGTGGGCTACGCCATCGCCTACGGCACGGGGTTCTTCGCCGACGCGGCAACGCTGAGCGCCGGCAACGGCTATGCGCTGGTGCGGTTCTTCTTCCTGCTCACCTTCGCGGCGGCGATTCCGGCCATCATCTCCGGCGGCATCGCCGAGCGGGCACGGTTCTATCCGCAATTCACCGCCACGCTCATCGTCGTGGCGCTGGTCTATCCGACTTTCGAGGGCATCGTCTGGAACGGCAATCTCGGCATTCAGTCCTGGCTGGAAGGCGCGTTTGGGGCGCCGTTCCATGACTTCGCCGGGTCCGTGGTCGTGCATGCCATGGGTGGCTGGATCGCCCTGCCGGCGGTCATTCTCCTTGGCGCACGCCGGGGCCGCTACCGCCGCAATGGCGCCATTGCGGCGCACCCGCCGTCCAGCATTCCGTTCCTGGCGCTGGGCGCGTGGACTCTGACCGTCGGCTGGTTCGGCTTCAACGTCATGTCCGCGCAGAACGTTCAGGACGTTAGCGGACTGGTGGCGCTG
>JASFMS010000226.1:0-4742 GCA_050117435.1 Ectothiorhodospiraceae bacterium
TTGTCGGGCACCCGTTCCGCAAGGACTTCCCGCTCATCGGCAATGTGGAAGTGCGCTACGACGAGGAGCGCCGCCGCGTCGTCTACGAGCCGGTAAGCATCGAGCCGCGAGTGCTCGTCCCGCGCGTGATCCGCAACGACAGTCGCTACGCCGAGCCCGCGCCGAAGGAAGGGGCATCCGATGCCTGAGATCAGCAGCTATACAGTCAACTTTGGTCCCCAGCACCCGGCAGCGCACGGCGTGCTGCGTCTGGTGCTGGAAATGGACGGCGAGGTGGTGCGGCGTGCCGATCCCCACATCGGGCTGCTCCACCGCGCTACCGAAAAACTGGCCGAGACCAAGCCGTTCAATCAGAGCATCGGCTACATGGACCGGCTGGATTACGTTTCCATGATGTGCAACGAGCACGCCTACGTGCTCGCCATCGAGAAGCTGCTCGGCATCAAGCCGCCCGTGCGGGCGCAGTACATCCGCGTGATGTTCGACGAGATCACACGGATTCTGAATCACCTGCTGTGGCTTGGGGCCCACGGCCTGGACGTCGGAGCCATGACGGTATTCCTCTATGCGTTCACCGAGCGCGAATACCTCATGGACGTCTACGAGGCCGTTTCCGGAGCGCGCCTGCACGCCACCTATTACCGGCCCGGCGGCGTGTATCGCGATCTGCCGGACCGCATGCCCCAGTACGAGCCGTCGCCTCATCGTTCGGAGGCCGACCTCGAGCGTCTGAACAAGGACCGTCAGGGTTCCATGCTCGACTACATCGAGGCGTTCGTGGACCGTTTCCCGAACTCCATCGACGAGTACGAGACGCTGCTGACGGACAACCGCATCTGGAAGCAGCGCCTTGTGGACGTGGGCGTGGTTCCGCCTGAGCGGGCCCTTCAACTCGGCTTCACCGGGCCGATGCTGCGCGGCTCCGGCGTGGAGTGGGACCTGCGCCGCAAGCAGCCCTACGAGGTCTATGACCGCCTCGAGTTCGATATTCCCGTTGGCAGCAACGGTGACAGCTACGACCGCTATCTCGTGCGCATCGAAGAAATGCGCCAGTCCGTGCGCATCATCAAGCAGTGCGTGGACTGGCTGCGCCAGCACCCGGGGCCGGTGATGCTGGACGACCACAAGGTGGTGCCGCCCACCCGCGAGGAGATGAAGGACGACATGGAGTCCCTCATCCATCACTTCAAGCTGTTCACCGAGGGGTACTGCGTCCCGGAAGGCGAGGCTTACGGCTGTGTCGAAGCCCCCAAGGGCGAGTTCGGCGCCTACATCGTGTCCGATGGTGCCAACAAGCCCTACCGGCTGAAGCTGCGCGCTCCGGGATTCGCCCACATGGCGGCAATGGACGAGATGGCGAAGGGCCATATGCTCGCGGACGTGGTCACCATCATGGGAACCATGGACATCGTATTCGGGGAGGTCGACCGGTGAAGCGCGAGCGGCTGTCGGAGCAATACCTTAGCGATCACCAGCGCGAGGAGATCGATCACTGGCTCGGCAAGTTTCCGGACGACCCCAAGGGCCGCCGCTCCGCGGTGATCCCGGCCCTGCACATTGCCCAGGAGGGTAATGAAGGCTGGTTGAGCCGGGAATTGATGGATGCGGTTGCCGAGTATCTCGGGCTCGAGCCGGTGAAGGTCTACGAGGTGGCGACCTTCTACTCCATGTTTCACGTCAAGGAGGCCGGCCGCCACAAGGTGAACATCTGCACGAATATTTCGTGCATGCTCCGCGGCGGCGAGGAAATCCTCGAGCACGCGGAGAGGAAGCTCGGAGTCAAGGTCGGCGAGACGACGCCGGACGGCCGCATCACCCTCGTCCGCGAGGAGGAATGCCTGGCCGGCTGCACCGGGGCGCCCATGATGCTGGTGGACGAGGAATACCACCTGGATCTGACCCCGGAGAAAGTCGACGAGATCCTGGACAAGCTGGAGTAGCCATGACGAACGAGGTCTGCTACGCGACGCTCCAATTCGATGAGCCCTGGACGCTGGAGAATTACCTCAAGATCGGCGGCTACGAGGCGTTGAAGAAGGTCCTCACGGAGAAGATGGCTCCGGAGGACGTCATCGAGGAAATCAAGAGCTCGGCCCTGCGTGGCAGGGGGGGTGCCGGCTTTTCGGCGGGCATGAAGTGGAGCTTCATGCCGAGAAAGGCGCCGGGGCAGAAGTATCTGCTGTGCAACTCGGATGAATCCGAGCCGGGCACCTGCAAGGACCGGGACATCCTGCGATACAACCCGCACGCGCTCATCGAGGGAATGGCCATCGCCGGGTACGCCATGGGCGCCACGGTCGGCTACAACTACATGCGCGGCGAATTCATGAAGGAACCCTTCGAGCGCATGGAGCAGGCCATCCGGGAAGCCCGCGATGCCGGCTACCTGGGGGAGGACCTGTTCGGTTCGGGTTTCGATTTCCAGCTGCATAACTACGTGGGCGCCGGCGCCTACATCTGCGGCGAGGAAAGCGCGCTGATGGAATCGCTGGAGGGCAAGAAGGGTCAGCCGCGGAACAAGCCCCCGTTCCCGGCCCAGTTCGGTATCTATGGCCGCCCGACCACCATCAATAACACCGAGACGCTGGCGTCGGTGCCTTCGGTTATCCGCAACGGCGCGGACTGGTTCCTGAATCTGGGCAAGCCCAACAACGGCGGGGTCAAGATCTTCTCCGTGTCCGGGCACGTCGAGAAGCCCGGCAACTTCGAGGTCCCGTTGGGTACGCCGTTCAAGGACCTGCTGGAAATGGCCGGCGGCGTGCGCGGCGGTCGCGAGCTCAAGGCGGTGATCCCCGGCGGTTCCTCCATGCCCATGTTGCCCGGCGAGAAGATGCTGGAACTGAGCATGGACTACGACTCGCTGATGAAGGCCGGCTCGGGTCTCGGTTCCGGTGCCGTGGTGGTGATGGACGAAACCACGGACATGATCAAGGCCATTCTGCGCATCTCCCGCTTCTACTATGCGGAGTCCTGCGGCCAGTGCACCCCGTGCCGCGAGGGCTGCGGCTGGATGTACCGGGTCATCAAGCGCATCTACGAGGGTAAGGGGCGAAGCGAGGACATAGAGCTGCTGGAATCCGCCGCCGGTCAGATTGCCGGCCATACCATCTGCGCCTTCGGCGAGGCGGCGGCCTGGCCCGTGCAGAGCGTGTTGCGGCACTGGCGGCACGAGTTCGAGTACTACGTGGAACACAAGCGCTCCATCGTCGAGGCGGCAGCATGAACGCGAAGGTCGAGGACACCAAGCCGGATACCGTCACCGTCACCATCGATGGCCGGGACATCGAGGCCAGCAAGGGGACCACCATCATCAAGGTGGCCGACGATCACGGCTTCCACATTCCGCGCTTCTGCTATCACCGCAAGCTCAGTGCCCCCGCCAACTGCCGCATGTGCCTGGTGGACGTGGAGATGGGCGGGAAGCCGGCGCCGAAGCCGCTGCCGGCCTGTGCCACCGTCATCAACGACGGCATGGTGGTGAGGACCCAGTCCGAGCGTGCGCTCAAGGCACAGCGCGGCGTGATGGAGTTCCTGCTGATCAATCACCCGCTCGACTGCCCCATCTGCGACCAGGGCGGCGAATGCGAGCTGCAGGACCTGGCCATCGGCTATGGGCGCGGCGTTTCCCGCTTCACCGAGCGCAAGCGCGTGGTCAAGGACGAGAATCTGGGGCCTCTTATCTCCACCGACATGACGCGTTGTATCCACTGCACGCGCTGTGTGCGTTTCCTGGAGGAGGTTGCGGGCAACAAGGAGCTGGGCGGGATGTTCCGCGGCGAGCATACCGAAATCGGCACCTTCGTCGGCGCGGGAGTCCACTCCGAGCTTTCCGGCAACATCATCGACGTCTGTCCGGTTGGCGCGCTGACTTCCAAGCCCTACCGCTTCCGTGCCCGCGCCTGGGAGATGCTGAGTCACCACAGCGTTGCACCCCACGACACGCTCGGCTCGAACCTCTACGTTCACCAGGTTCGGGGTGCGGTCAAACGCGTCGTTCCGCGGGACAACGACAGCGTCAACGAGTGCTGGATCTCCGACCGGGACCGGTTCAGCTATCAGGGCATCTACTCCGAGGACCGCCTGCTGCGGCCCCGCGTCAAAGAGAACGGGCAGTGGCGGGAGACTGACTGGGAGACGGCCCTGGAGAAAGCCGTCGGCGGGATCCAGAGCCTGGTCGCCAAGCACGGTGCCGGCCAGCTGGGTGCGCTGGTCTCGCCCAGTGCGACGCTGGAGGAGCAGTATCTGCTCGGACGGCTCGTGCGCGGCCTTGGCAGCGACAATATCGATCACCGCCTCCGCCAGGGCGACTTCCGCGACGACACGGTGGCGCCGGCCTATCCGCACCTGGGGCTCCCGGTGGCGGAAGTGGAACGACTGAATGCCGCCCTGGTGATCGGCGGGTATCCGCGGCACGACGTTCCCATGCTCAATCACCGGCTGCGCAAGGCGGCGCGTGCCGGCGGTGACGTCATGTTCGTCAATCCCAAGGCCATGGACTGGAATTTCGACGTTGCCGCGGAGCTGGTGACGCCGCCCCAGGCCCTGCGGAACGAACTCGCGACGATTATTCACGCTCTGGCGGCGGAGAAGGGCGTGGCCGTTCCGGAGAATCTGCAGGCCTACGGCGATGCGGAGCCCGGCGAAGCGCACCGCCGAGTGGCGCGTGCGCTAGTGCAGGGCGAGCGCAGCGCCGTGGTGCTGGGACATCTGGTGGAGAGCCATCCCGCCGGCGCAGAGCTGCG
>JASFMS010000227.1:0-4723 GCA_050117435.1 Ectothiorhodospiraceae bacterium
GACGTGGACGGCGTGCGCATCTGGTTGTCCGACTACCTCATTGCCGAGCGGGGTGGCCGTGCCTCCACCTATGAGGAGGAGGCCGCGGCGGAACGGATGGCCGGCGAAGACGTCCATGTCCGAATCGGGTTAGGGCGGGGTCGGGAGACCGCGACCGTGTGGACCTGTGACCTGTCCTACGACTACATCAAGATCAACGCGGACTATCGCACCTGAGACGCTCTGCCGTGAGTGCGCATACAGCCGACCCCGGGGATTTCGTTCACGTCGCGGTGGGGGTCATCCAGGCTCCCGACGGCAGCGTTCTCATCGCCCGTCGCCCGGCCCATCTCCACCAGGGTGGCCTTTGGGAATTCCCCGGCGGCAAGGTGGAGGCCGGCGAGGGCGTCCAGGAGGCGCTGCGCCGCGAACTCAGGGAAGAGCTGGGCCTTGAGGTCCGCGATGCGCACCCACTCATCCGCATCCCATTCCAGTATCCGGACAAGTCCGTTCTGCTGGACGTGTGGCGCGTGAACGAATTCGACGGCGAGCCCTCTGGGCGCGAGGGGCAGCCGCTGCGCTGGGTCGCGAAGGAGGCGCTCCGCGAGTACCGGTTTCCACCCGCCAACGCGGCAATTGTCCGCGCCGCGACTCTTCCTTCGACCTACGCGATAACGCCGGACCTTGGCAGCGTGTCCGCGGTGACCGCGGGCGTTGCGAAATCCCTCGATCGCGGGGTGCGCCTCGTTCTCTTGCGCCTGCCGTCGATGAGCGGCGAATCGTTGCAGGTGGCGGCGGCCAAGGCGGTGGCCATGGTGCACCACGCGGGAGGGCGGCTGCTGGTCAGCCGCGACTGGGCGCTCTGTCGGGAGGTGCATGCCGACGGCGTTCACCTGTCGGCCGAGCAGTTGCGATCTCTGAATGGGCGGCCGCTGGGCTCGGGCCACCTGGTGGCGGCGTCCTGCCATGATCCGCGGGAGCTCGATTTGGCCCGGCAGATGGGTGTGGACTTCGCCGTGCTCTCCCCCGTGCTTCCAACAGCCAGTCACCCCGGACGCCCCGCCCTCGGGTGGTCGCGCTTCGCGGAGTGGGTGGCGGATGTGCCGTTTCCGGTCTACGGCCTGGGCGGGCTCGGTGCCGAGGATCTGGAAACGGCGTATGCGGCGCGGGCTCAGGGTGTCGCAGGGATCAGCGGTATCTGGGGTGGGAATGGCAGGGCCGCCGACTGAGCCCGGTCACTGGGAGCCTGTGAAAGAATCGCCCGCCTACTGCGAGCATCGCAATTCCTGTCCACACGGAAAACGATGGGCATCGCTGTCGCTCTGCCCATCCTACCGTACTGCCGCTGCGGCGGTTACCTTGCTGGGTAGGTGGGGAGAACGCGCAGTGATGCCAAAGCTCTGAGTTCACCGTCAGCCGGAGTCGTCCGGCGGGGTTTCAGCGCTCTCATCCGCCCAGGGGCCGGGGATTCGCCGGGACTCGTCCAGCCACTCTCCAAGATCGACAAGTTTGCAGCGCTTGCTGCAGAACGGACGGTAAGTGGAACGTTCGGACCACTCTACTGGCTTACCGCAGGTGGGGCAGGTTACGGTCGCTGGCTTGCTCATGTCAGGTCGCGGAACTCAGAGCTTGTGAAAAATTCGACCGCCGTAGCGAGAGCGTTCCCGCGCGCTTGCGGCTAGGCGCGCTACGCGAAAACAAGGGAGTTTGGTGAACCAAATGACCGCCGTTTTCGGGTAGCGCAACACCGCCGCAGGCGTTCGGGGGCGCTCGCAGTCGGTGGGCGATTTGTTCACAAGCTCTCAGATCACGCAGCGTTCGAACCGGAATTCGACATCTTCCTGGAGTGGCTGGGCACGTTCGTGCAGGTCGGGTTGAACCATGAAGCGGATGGTACAGAAATGTCGGCTGCCGCTGACCTCCGGGAAGCATCGCGTGCCCGGCGGCAACGACACGCGCAGCAGCTGATAGGGCGTGTCGCGGTCCAGGGTGGTCTGATACGTGCCGTCGCGCGCCACTTCGCGGGTTGGATCGGCGCTGTCGCGCAGCAGTCGCAGTATCAGCTGGGTGGCTTCCTGCAGGTCGCCGAGCGCCCCGAACCATCTCTCCAGGTCCTGTTGCCGAGCCGCAGGGTCAGCGTGCAGCCATAGCTGGTAGCCCGGCAGGTCGAACCCGCAGGTGCCGCCGAGAATGCCGGCACGCTGGGCCACGTTGGCGAGGAACTCGTTGCCCCTGAGTTCGCCGGGAATCCCGGGCGGAGCGCTGCGTAGTCTCTCCAGCAGGTCGTGGCACTCCTCGAGCACGGCGTCGAGTCTGCCGGCGTCCACGCCGCGTTTGCTGCGAAGCGCGTCCAGGCTGCCGGTGAGGCGTTCGATTTCCTTCTGGATGTCCGAACGCAGATCTCCGCGGGAGAGCAGCGCCTGTATGTCCAGCAGCGTCTGAACGCCAAGGCGCGAGTGCCACGTGGTACTACCGCCCAGGGCGAAGCCGCCCTGTTCGAACAGGAATTCCAGTCGCAGCAGTGTTCGCACGCGCTCATTCAGAGGGTGCTCGTATACCAGCGGCGTTTCGTGCAGCTCAGCGTCCTCCGATTGTCTCCGACCGTGTATTAACTGCCGCCATTGTCACCCAGGATGGTGCCATCCTGAAAGCCCCGCGCCTCCCGGTCTCTGTCATTGACTGGCTGCAAGTTCCAGATAGCGGCGATGCAGGCGCTCGGTCTGCTCCGCAAGGGTCCCGCGGGAGCCGCTGTTCTCGATGACGTCATCGGCGACAGCCAGGCGCCGTTCGCGGCCGGCCTGGGCCTGAAGGATCGCCTGTGCCTGTTGGCGGGTGGCTGCGTCACGTTGCATGACGCGCTCGATCTGAGTTTCTTCCGGTACGTCCACCACCAGTACGCGGTGCACCATGGTTTCCCAGCCGCTCTCCACCAGGAGAGGCACAACGATGACCACATAGGGTGCGCGGCTGCCGCGGGCACGCTCCAGCGTGAGCGCGCGAATTCGCGGATGCAGTATCCCCTCCAGGCATCGCCGCGCCCTCTCGTCACCGAAGACGCGCTCGCGCATGCGCCGTCTGTCCAGCTTGCCGTCCGCGTCCAGTACCGTGCGTCCGAATGCCTTGACCACGGCAGCGAGACCTTCACTGCCGGGCGCGACCACCTCGCGTGCCACCGCGTCCGTGTCGATTACCTCGGCGCCCAGGCGGCGGAAGTGATCCGCCACGGTGCTCTTGCCGCTGGCGATACCGCCGGTCAGTCCCACCAGGAACGTCATCCGCATTCTCCGTTTGTTCGGGAATTGTTAGCCGCAGATGAACGCAGATTACAGGGCCTTCAGTGATCGCCGCGAGGCATGACTGCCTTCACGCAAGCCGGATGAGGGCGTCATAGTACGAGGCACGCTCGCTTTCCCGATGGGGCTCAGAGCGCGGCGGCACGATCGATGCGAAGAGGCCGGGCCGGCATTTACCGTCCTGCCTGAAAGGTCTGTGAGAAAACTGGTTCGTGCGGTTCAAGTGTCTCTATTCGCGTCTATCGGCGTTCATCTGCGGCTAATGTATGCCGGCGAAGCGCAGATAGGCGTTGACGAGCTGTTCCCCCCAGAGCATGGCGATCCAGCCCGCGGCGGCAAGGTAGGGGCCGAATGGGATGGGCTGGTCCCGATGCCGTCCCAGTCCGGCGATCATGGCGATACCGACGGCGGCACCGACAAAGGATGAGAGGATGACGATGAGCGGCAGCACTTTCCAGCCGAACCAGGCGCCGAGCATGGCGAGCAGCTTGAAGTCGCCATAGCCCATTCCTTCCTTGCCGGTGACCAGCCGGAAAATCTGGTAGACACTCCATAGTGCCAGATAGCCGGCGGCGGCACCGACGATGGCCGTGGCTGACGGCACGAACACGTCGCCAAGGCTCAGTAGCAGCCCGAGCCAGAGAGTCGGGAGCGTCAGCGAATCCGGGAGCAGGTGGTGGTCCAGATCGATGCCCGTCAGAGCGATCAGTACCCAGGTGAGCGCCAGTCCCGCCGCGCCCTGGGCGGACCAGCCGAGCTGCCAGATGACGATAGCGGAGAGCACCGCCGTGGCGAGCTCGATGATCGGATAACGAGGGGAAATGCGGGTTCCGCAGGCGCTGCACCGGCCTCTAAGCAGCAGCCAGCTGATTACCGGAATGTTCTCCCAGGCGCGGATGCGGTGGTCGCAGGCGGGGCACCGCGACGGCGGCCAGAGCAGGCCGAATCGTTCCGAGGCTTCCGGGTCGTCGGCTTCCGCCGTGCCGGTCAGCTCGGCGCACTGAGCGCGCCAGTCCCGCTCGAGCATTGCCGGCACGCGCAGGATTACGACGTTAATGAAGCTGCCCAGAAGCAGTCCCAGGACGAAAACGACGGCGATGAGGGCAACGGCGTTGCCCTGCAGAAAGGCGGCAAGCTCCATCACGGTATCGGTTATTGTTCTTCGTTGCGCTCAGACGACCTGTCCCAGCTTGAAGATGGGCAGGTACATGGCGATGACCAGTCCACCAACCAGTATGCCGAGGATCGCCATGATGAACGGCTCCAGGAGACTGCTGAGGCTGTCGATGGCATTGTCCACCTCCTCCTCGTAGAAGTCGGCGACCTTGCCCAGCATGTTATCGAGAGAACCGGCCTCCTCACCGATGGCGATCATCTGTACCACCATGTGCGGGAAGAGCTTCGTCTGCCCCGCCGCCCACTGCAGCTGCTGGCCGGCGGCGACCTCGTCT
>JASFMS010000228.1:0-4694 GCA_050117435.1 Ectothiorhodospiraceae bacterium
ACGATCCGGCCAGCCCTGCCGGCCGGTGTTGGCGGCGCCGCCGGGGCTTGCCGCGCGGCCGGGGCTGGGGCAGAGTCTGCGACCTGACATGGCACAGGGAGACATGGGCTGATGGCGGACCCCATTGCGACACTGGCTGACGGTTTGCAGCTGCGTTTTGCGGAGCGCGCGGACACCGAGTTCGTGCTGCAGTTCATCCGCGAGCTCGCCGACTACGAGCGACTGGCTTCGGAGGTGGTAGCGGACGAGGCGCTGCTGGAAAAATGGCTGTTCGGCGAACGGCCCGTAGCGGAGGTCATCCTGGCCGAACGGCACGGCGACGCCGTCGGTTTCGCGCTGTTCTTCCACAATTTCAGCACCTTCCTGGGCCGACCCGGAATCTACATCGAGGATATCTATGTCCGCCCCGGCGCCCGCGGAACCGGTGTCGGCAAGGCGCTGCTTACCTACGTGAGCCGGATTGCCGTGGACCGCGGCTGCGGCCGCCTTGAGTGGTCGGTACTGGACTGGAACGAGCCCGCAATCGCCTTTTATGAGCGCCTCGGAGCGGTTCCCATGGACGAGTGGACGGTGTACCGGGTCACCGGAGAGCCTCTCATCGAACTGGCGCAAAGCTTCCCCGGAAGCGAGGGCGACCATCAATGAGCTCCGATACCCGCGACAACATCGTCCTCATCGGCATGCCCGGCGCCGGCAAGAGCACCGTCGGCGTACTGCTGGCAAAGCAGCTGGCGAAGAGCTTCATCGACACCGACGTGGTCATCCAGACCGCGGAACACTGCACGCTGCAGCACATCGTCGACACCCGGGGCCACCTGGCGTTACGGGAAATCGAGGAGCGCGAGCTGGTTGACCTGCGCGTGCACGAACACGTCATTGCCACCGGCGGCAGCGCCGTCTACAGCGACCGCGCCATGCAGGCGCTGCGCCGCCACGGCGTCATCGTCTACCTGGCCGTGGACTACCCTGTGCTGGAGGCCCGGGTCACCAACCTGGGCAGCCGCGGCATCGCCAAGGCGGCAGGACAGACCCTGGAAGACGTCTACGCCGAGCGCGTCCCCTTGTATGAACGCAACGCCGAAGTCACGGTCAACTGCAGCAACCTGACCCAGGAACAGACGGTCGAAGCAATATGCGACGATCTCAAAGCAATCGGCATTGAGATCCCGAAAGACTGACCCGTCCACCCGAGTAACCGATCAACTGATTCGCCAAACAGTCGCCCCAAGGGAGACCGCCATGATACGGATTTACGGCTACCCCATGACCCGCGGCACCCGCGCCACCTGGGCCCTGGAAGAGGCCGGCGCGGAGTACGAGTACGAGCCGGTGAACCTGAAACAGGGAGAGGGGCGGCGATCCCCGTACGTGGACCTGAACCCCGCCGGCAAAGTCCCCACGCTGGTGGACGACGGGCTGGTGCTGACGGAATCCATGGCGGTCTGCACCTGGATCGGCGACCGTTTTCCGGACGCCGGGCTGGTGCCCGAGCCGCGCACCAGCGAGCGGGCGCAGTACAACAAGTGGTGCAGCTTCGTTGTTACCGAGCTGGAGCAGCCCCTGTGGACCATGGCCAAACACACCTTCGCCCTGCCGGAGCGTTACCGGGTACCGGCGGTGATCGAAACGGCCAAGTGGGAGTTCGGCGTGGCGGCGCGGGTTCTGGCCGCCGGGCTCGGCGAAAACGACTATCTTCTCGGTACCGACTTCAGCATGGCGGACCTGCTCGCGTCGCACACGCTGGCCTGGGCCCGCGGCGCCGGGCTGGAGGCCGAGAGCGAGGCGCTGAAGGCCTACGCCGAACGCTGTCTGTCGCGTCCGGCACTCGCGCGCGCCAGGGAGCGGGAAAACGCCGCAGTGGACAAGGCCTAAACGGGGCCCGGAGACAACCCCGAGACGAATCGCGCAATGGCAGCCAGGGAGTCCTCCGGATGCTCCCGGTGTGGTGTATGTCCGCCGCTCAACCAGACCGTTTCGAAAGGACCGCCGGTCTGACGCTCAATGGCTTCGATCTGCGCGGCGGTTCCGTACTCGTCGTCCCGGCCCTGGATCAGCAGTAGCGGCGCGCGGATCGATGGCAGATAGCCTTCGATGTTCCAGTGCCAGAATTCCGGATCCAGCCAGGCACCGCTCCAGCCGCGGAACGCGCAATCCACGTTGGCGCCGTGATGGCGTTTCAGCCGCTCACGCAGCCCGCCCGTCTCAAAAGCCGCAACCGCGCGGCGAATACCGTCCACGGCGCGCTGCTCGTTGAAGACGTGGGGCGCCATCGCCACGGCGCCGGCAATTCTCGGGTCCCCGCTGGCGCCCGCATTGACCAGTGCGATGGAGGCCCCGTCGCTGTGCCCCACCAGAACGGCCCGCTGAATGCCGGCGGCATCCAGCACGGCAGGCAGAACCTCCAGCGCCTCGATCTCCAGGTAGTTCAGCGGCCGCGGCAGCGCTATGGGGTCCGAACCGCCGTATCCCGCCCGGCTGTAGACCAACGCCCCCAGCCCCGTCGCCGCGGCCACGCGCTCGGGAAAGCCCTTCCAGAGCGCGGCGCTGCCCAGCCCTTCATGGAGAAAAACCAGAGTCGCGGCCTGGTCCGGGGCCGGACCGATCCACCACGCCTCCAGGCGCGCACCGCCCGCCTTCAACCAGCCCCAGCCCCCAGCGTCAACGCCATCAAGCATTCACCCTCCTCGCGTACGGCGGCCGCCGCCCGCCGAGACCAGGCGGCGGGAGTCGGCTTCGGCACCCGCCGGCCAAATCTGGCATACTTTCCGCTTTGCCGGGCGGAATCGTACCCGTCCCCGCAACCATGGATGCCCGCTCATCCCGCCGCCACGGTCACAACATCCATCGGCGGGCATTGTAAGGCATTCCCAGCAACAACTCCGGCAATCCACGTTACATCGCCACTATGACGCGAAAGATCCTGGTCACCAGCGCGCTACCCTACGCCAACGGGCCCATCCACCTGGGCCATCTGGTGGAGTACATCCAGACCGACATCTGGGTGCGATTCCAGAAGCTGCAGGGCAACGAGTGCTACTACGTCTGCGCCGACGACGCCCACGGCACGCCGATCATGCTCAAGGCGCGGGAGAAGGGCATCACGCCGGAGTCGCTCATCGATACGGTGGGCGGGGATCACCGCCAGGACTTCGACGCCTTTCACATCGGTTTCGACAACTACTACACCACGCACTCCGAGGAGAACCGCTACTTCGCGGAGCTGATCTACACGCGGCTGCGGGACGCGGGCCACATCGACCGCCGCGAGATCACCCAGGCGTTCGACCCGAAAATGCAGATGTTCCTGCCGGACCGCTACATCAAGGGCACCTGCCCGCGCTGCGGCGCTACGGACCAGTACGGCGACAACTGCGAAGTCTGCGGCGCCAGCTACTCACCCGCGGAGCTGAAGGATCCGGTCTCGGTGGTTTCCGGCGAACGGCCGGTGGAGCGGGCCTCGGAACACTACTTCTTCCGCCTGCAGGACTTCGAGGCGATGCTCAAGGAATGGGCCAGCCCCGAGCACCTGCAGGAGGAAGTGGTAAACAAGCTGCAGGAATGGTTCGAGGAAGGGCTGCGTTCGTGGGACATTTCCCGGGACGCCCCCTACTTCGGCTTCGAGATTCCCGACGCGCCGGGCAAGTTCTTCTACGTCTGGCTGGACGCGCCCATCGGCTACATGGCGAGCTTCCGCAACCTCTGCGAGCGAGAGGGCATGGAGTTCGACGCCTTCTGGGCGCCGGAGTCGGACGCCGAGGTCTACCACTTCATCGGCAAGGACATCGTCTACTTCCACGCCCTGTTCTGGCCGGCCATGCTGGACGGCGCCGGATTCCGCAAGCCGAGCAACATCTTCGCCCACGGCTTCCTCACCGTGAACGGCAACAAGATGTCCAAATCCCGGGGCACGTTCATCATGGCGAAGACCTATCTCCGCCATCTGAACCCCGAGTACCTGCGCTATTACTTCGCGGCCAAGCTGGGCAGCGGCGTCCATGACCTGGACCTCAACCTGGACGATTTCACCCAGCGCGTGAATTCGGATCTGGTGGGCAAGCTGGTGAACATCGCCAGCCGCTGCGCCGGCTTCATCACCAAACGCTTCGACGGCCGCCTGGGCGAGACCCTGGACACGCCGGAGCTCTTCCGCCAGTTCACCGCCCGCAGCGAGCCCATCGCCGAGCTCTACGAGAAGCGGGAGTTCTCCCGCGCCGTGCGCGAGGTCATGGCGCTCGCCGACGAGGCCAATCAGTACATCGACGAGCAGAAGCCCTGGGTGCTTGCCAAGGATCCGCAACAGAGCGAGCGGGTGCAGGCCATCTGCACCATGGGACTCAACCTGTTCAAGGTGCTGATGATCTACCTCAAGCCCATCCTGCCGCGCATGGCGGCCGACGCGGAGGCATTTCTCAATCTCGGCCCGCAGAGCTGGGACGATGCCCGGCAGCCGCTGCTGGATCACGGAATCAATCGCTTCAAACCGCTGATGACCCGGGTGGAGAACGAGCGCGTCGAGGCGATGATCGCGGAATCGCAGGAGACTCTGGGCGCCGCTGAACACACGGAGCCCGCACCCACGGACTCGCCGCTGGCCGCCGACCCCATCGGCGAGCAGATCGAGATCGGCGACTTCGCCAGGGTGGATCTGCGCATCGCGAGGATCGTCACCGCCGAACATGTGGAAGGTGCGGACA
>JASFMS010000229.1:0-4661 GCA_050117435.1 Ectothiorhodospiraceae bacterium
CAAAGGCTCCGGTGAGCGACCCGACCAACCAATTAACCAATCAACTAATTAACGATTTAACCATTCACCGATTACGAAAATCCGGCTTGCGCTTCTCCACGAACGCCTTCATGCCCTCGGCCCGGTCCTCCGTGGCGAAGGTGGAATGGAACAGCCGGCGCTCGAACTTGAGCCCCGATTCCAGCGGCGTCTCGAAGGCCTGGTTCACGGACTCCTTGACCATCATAACCATGGGCAGCGACTGGGCGGCGATGGCGTTGGCCGTCTTCAGGGTCTCGTCCATCAGCTCCGCCGCGGGCACGACGCGGGTCACGAGGCCGGAGCGCTCCGCCTCTTCGGCGTCCATCATGCGGCCGGTGAGGCACATCTCCATGGCCTTGGCCTTGCCTACCGCACGGGTCAGGCGTTGAGTCCCGCCGGCGCCGGGCATGGTACCGATCTTGATCTCGGGCTGGCCGAACTTCGCCGTGTCCGCGGCGATGATCATGTCACAGGTCATGGCCAGTTCACAGCCGCCACCCAGAGCATAACCGGCCACCGCGGCAATAACGGGCTTGCGGGCGTTCTTCACCGCACCCCAGCCCCTGGCGCTGGGAAAATCGCCCCGGAACAGGCCGTAGAAGTCCTGCTCGCCCATGTCCTTGATATCGGCGCCCGCCGCGAAGGCCTTCTCGCTTCCGGTGAGAACGATCACGCTCACCGCGTCGTCCCCTTCGAAAGCCTCCACCGCCGCGCCCACCTCGCTCATGAGCGCATCGCTCAGGGCATTCATGGCCTTGGGCCGGTCCAGCGTGACGATGCCGATTCGGTCGCGCGTCTCCACGCGGATGTTTTCGTAGGTCATTTTTTGCTCCTCGCTGAATGGTTAATTGGTTAATTCGTTGATTGGTCAATTAGGGCGGGCTTTGTTAATCCGTTAGTCCGTTAGTCCGTTAGTCCGTTAGTCCGTTAGTCCGTTAGTCCGTTTGGCAACGGTTGGTTACGGCTGACACCCTGCCAAGGGCTTCCCCAGGATTCCGACGAGCGGCCCGACTAACCGATTAACCGATTAACCGATTGTCCAATCAACCAATCAACAATTCACCCATCCTTCCGCCTGTACAACGGCTCCAGATCGGACACGTCCAGCCGACGTCTCCCCTCTTCCATTTCCGCCAATGGCGTGACCTCCACCATGGTGGCGGCGCTGCGGCGGGCGAGCTCCTGGTAGGTGGCGGTGCCTTCCGATTTCCAGGCGATTTCGTCGTCCGTTAGCTCGCGGACCACCTTGGCCGGCACACCGACGATGAGGCTGCGGGCGGGCAATTCGGTGTCGGCCTTGACGAAGGCGGAGGCAGCGACAATGGAGGATTCGCCGATGACGGCGTTGTCCATCACCACGGCGTTCATGCCCACCATGGCGTTGCGCGCCACCCGGCAGCCGTGGAGTACCGCACCGTGACCGATATGGCCGTCTTCCTCCACCACCGTGTCCGTGCCCGGGAAGCCGTGCATCACGCAGGTGTCCTGGAGGTTGCTGCCCGCCTCCAGAACCAGGCGCCCGAAGTCACCCCGCAGGGAGGCGCAGGGCCCGACGTAGACGCCGGGCCCGACGATGACATCACCGATGAGCACTGCCGTGGGATGGACGTAGGCGTCCGGGTGCACCACCGGACGCAGGCCGTCGATGGAGTAGCAGGGCATATCGGACTCCTCTTACGCCGTGTGACGCCGGGTCTCCACCACCCGGAAGCGGTTGGCGACAAAAGCGCTATCGCAGAGAGCAGCATTGGCGGCCGGGTTGGCGCCGGTGGCGTGGAAATCGCTGAACGCCGCCGTCTGATTGACGAAAACCCCGCCGGTGAGGTTGAAGGAAACCGCCACGCCGGCATCCAGCGCCGCGTCCTCCACCTGATTCAGGACGCCTTCATCGCTGGAGTAGGCCCCCCAGGTGATGGCGCCCCGCTCCTTGCAGATGCGCCGTGCCCGGTCGATGCTCTCGGCGGTGGAATCGGTGGCGACGATGAAGGAGATGGGGCCGAAGCACTCGTGGCCGTAGGCCTCCTCGTCGGCCACATCCACACTCAGGATCACCGGCGTGCGTACGCGCGCATTCTCGAACCGGGGATGCTCCCGCTTCTCGGAGGCGAGTACCACCCGGCCCAGTTTGTCGGCAGTATCGATACGATCCGCGGTCTCCCGAGACTGTATCGCGCCGAGCACCTCACAGGCGCGGTCGTTGTCGGAGAGGAACTTCCGCACCCCCTCGCCCAGCGCTTCGCACACCTCGTCGAAGCTCTTGTGCCCCTGATCGGTGTCGATGCCCTCCCGGGGTACGAAAAGGGCCTGGGTCGTGGTGCACATCTGCCCGGAGTAGAGGGAGAGCGTGAAGGACAGGTTGCGCACCATGCCCTTGAAGTCGTCGGTTGAGTCGATGATGACCGTGTTGACGCCGGCCTTCTCGGTATACACCTGGGCCTGGCGGGCATTGTCCTCCAGCCAGGTACCGAAGGCGCTGCTGCCGGTGAAGTCGATGACGCGCACCGCCTCGTGCAACGCCAGATCCTTGGTCACGGGCTCCTCGCGGGTATCGGTCACCAGGGAGACGATCCACGGATCGAAGCCCGCCTCCTTGAGGACTTCCTGGGCCACTTCCACCGTAATGGCCAGGGGCAGCACCGTCGCCGGGTGCGGCTTGACGATTACCGGGTTGCCGGTCACAAGGCTCGCGAACAGGCCCGGGTAGCCGTTCCAGGTCGGAAACGTGGAGACACCGATCATGAGCGCCAGGCCCCGCGGAATGGCCTTGAAGCGCTTGTCCATCTTCAACGGATCGTGCTTGCCCTGGGGCTTCACCCAGGTGGCCTGCTCCGGGGTACGCTTCATGGCCTCATAGGCATACGCCACGGCCTCCAGCCCGCGATCCTGGGCATGGGTGCCGCCCGCCTGGAAGGCCATCATGAAGCCCTGTCCGGTGGTGTGCATGACGGCGTTGCCCATCTCGAAACTGCGTTTGTTGAGCCGATCCAGGATCTCCAGACACACCCCGGCCCGCACGTCCGGACCGGCATCGCGCCACGCCGGCAGTGACGTCTGCATGGCGGGGATGAGCTGGTCCACGTCCACCTTCGGGTACCGCACGCCGAGCTCGAAGCCGTAGGGCGAGTTCTCGCCGCCCACTTCACCGTCGATGCCGGGCATATCCAGGGCAAAGGGCTTGTTCAGGCGCGCCTCGAAGGCCGCCAGGCCGTCCTCCTTGGCGGTCTCGCCGTAGATCTTGCCGCTGGGCGCCTCTGGATAGGGGGACCAGAATTCGCGGGTGCGGGTGGCCTCGATGGCCTTCTCCAGGGTCTCGCGGTGCTTGTCGAAGAAGCTCTCGCTCATGACCGCTCATCTCCTCCGGTTACGGATTGCATTCCATGAATGGCGTGGGGATACCTGCCGGCTGCACCGGAAGTCTGTCTCAAGCGATACGCCGCCAGGGCGGATTTCCGTAGCGCGATGATCACATCAGGGTAGCTGAAGACGTCGCGCCATGTATCCCGAAGCCTGATTTGGAGCGATTCCAGGCAACGCTCCGACACCCCGGTATTTTGATACGATCTTGATAGCTGTCAATGACAATCTTGTATCTCGTTGCCCACCTGCTGTACCTTTTCGTGGATCGGTTCCAAACAGGCGGACAGCGGCATCCAGCCGGCGGAGGAATTGAAGTGAGCGCCTCAGAAGGCGCAAGGGCCCAAGCGGCGTCCATACTGTGTGTTGCGCCGCTCGCGGGACGATACCGCGGCGCCGGGCCACGGTGGCACGGGGTCCCATGCCTTTCGAACGTGATACAGATTCGCCACCAGAGGGGCGGGATCGGGAAATCATGACGGCCTACGAAGACATTCTCGTCGACCACACCGGTGACGGCGTCCTGCAGGTAACGCTCAACCGGCCGCAGGCGCGCAACGCCCTGCGCACTCAGCTGCTGGAAGAACTGGCGGACTGCCTGGACGCAGCGACCACTGACGACAGTGTGCGGTGCGTGGTTCTGACCGGCGGCCCCAAGGTGTTCGCCGCCGGTGCGGACATCAAGGAGCTGGCGGCCCTGGACGCCGTGGGCGTCACCCGGGACCGCCGCCCCGCCTGCTGGCAGCGCATCGCCCGGTTTCGCAAGCCCATCGTGGCGGCGGTGAACGGTTACGCCCTGGGCGGCGGCTGCGAACTCGTCATGCACGCCGATATCGTGATAGCGGCCGAGGATGCGCAGTTCGGTCAGCCCGAAATCAACCTGGGCATCATCCCCGGCGCCGGCGGTACCCAGCGGCTCATTCGCACCGTGGGCAAACCGCTGGCGATGAAAATGGTGCTGAGCGGGGAGTGGATCGACGCCCCCACGGCGCGGGAGGCCGGCCTTATCGCCGAGATCACCCCCCGCGAGCTCACTATCGAGCGTGCCCACGAGATCGCGCGCCGAATCGCTTCAAAGCCGCCGGTCGCCGTGGAGCAGGCCAAGGAAGTGATGCTCCAGGCTTTCGAGACCGGTCTGACGGAAGGACTCGCCCTGGAACGCAAGGCGTTCGCCATCCTCGCCGCCACGGAGGACCGGGCGGAAGGCCTGGCCGCGTTCATGGAGAAGCGGAAGGCGGAGTTTAAGGGGCGCTAACTTGGTTAATCAGTTAATCCGTTAGTCGGTT
>JASFMS010000230.1:0-4649 GCA_050117435.1 Ectothiorhodospiraceae bacterium
CCGTCGCTACCGATGGTGATTGCCAGCTCCATGGGGCGGCAGCAAACGGGGCAGTCCTCGATGTAGCGCTGCTCTCCGGCGGAGACGTCCACGACGGTCTCGACAGGCTCGCCGCAGTAGGGGCACCGGATTCGCCACTCGATCAGCGCATCCGGCATCAGGCTGCCTCCTCGAGGAAGCAGGCCAGCAGATCGTTGAGAAAAAGCAGGCCCTGCTCCGTGGGCGCCAGCCGATCCTCGGAAATGTTGACCAGGCCGGCTTTTAGCGCACGCTGAAGGCCGGGCTCCAACGCGCTCCAGGGAAGGCCGGTGCGCTGGGTGGCGAGGTCTCGCGGCACGCCTCCAGGCAGCCGCATGGCATTCATCATGAACTCCAGCACGATATCCGCGGCGTCCAACTCGCGGCGCTCGGCGGTCTGCCCGGCAGTAGCCATGTAGGCCCGCGGCAGCCGCGGTTTGGCGTAACGGATGATCCGGCCCGCGGTGGCGTCCGTCACTTTGCCGTGAGCGCCCGCGCCCACCGCCAGGTAGTCGCCGAAGGTCCAGTAGTTGAGGTTGTGCCGACAGCGCTCACCCGCCCGGCCCCAGGCAGACACCTCGTAGTTCTCGAAACCGGCCCGGCGAAGGCGTGCATGCGCCTCCTGCTGGATGGTGTAGGCCGCGTCCTCGTCCGGGAGTCGCGGAGGCCGGGCGTGAAAGGCCGTTTCCGGTTCCAGCGTCAGCTGGTAGTAGGAGATGTGCGGGGGATCCAGGGAAAGTGCGGTCTCTACGTCCTCAAGCGCTTCGTCCAGGCGTTGCTCGGGGAGGGCGAACATCAGGTCCAGATTGAATTGCTGAAAGCCGGCGCGACGGGCCGATTCCGCCGCGTCGATGGCTTCCCGGGGGCCGTGGATGCGGCCCAGTCGGGACAGGTGGTGCGGCGAGAAGCTCTGCACGCCAATGGAAAGCCGGTTGACGCCGGCCTCGCGAAATCCGGCGAAGTGGTCCTGCTCCAGCGTGCCCGGGTTTGCCTCCATGGTGACCTCCGCGCCGTCGGCGATATTCAGCCGTTCGCGCAGTCCCTTAAGCAACCTCTCGATGGCACGCGGCGGGAACAGGCTGGGTGTGCCGCCGCCGAGGAAGACGGTCATCACCTCTCTGCCGCTGGCGCGCGTTGCCTCGGCCTCGGCATCGCGCAGCAGCGCATCCACGTAGGCTTCCACGGGTGCCTCGCCGCGAAGGGCATGGGAATTGAAGTCGCAGTAAGGGCATTTGCGTACGCACCAGGGGAGGTGGACGTAAAGCGAAAGCGGCGGCGCCTGTTCGAAGCGGGGCACGGTCCGAGGCCTCAGAAATGCCGGCCGAGAAGGTCTACCAGACACTGGAATGCCTGGCCCCGGTGGCTGACGCGATTCTTGGTATCCGGGGCCAATTCCGCGGCCGTGCAGCCCAGCTCCGGTATCAGGAAATGCGGGTCGTACCCGAAGCCGTTGCTTCCGCAAGGCTCGGTCACGACCCGGCCCTCCCAGCTGCCATGACAGATCAGCGGCACGGGGTCCGAGGCGTGGCGCATGAATACGACTACGCAGTGGAACCGGGCCGTGCGCGCGTCCTCCGGCACGTCCAGAATCTCGTCCATCAATCGGCGGTTGTTCGCGGCGTCATCGGCGTCCGGTCCCGCGTAGCGCGCGGAATAGATTCCCGGTTCGCCATCCAGTGCGTCCACCTCCAGGCCGCTGTCGTCAGCGATGGCCGGCAGGCTGGTGTGGGCGCAGGCGTTGCGGGCCTTGAGCAGGGCGTTCTCCACGAAAGTCAGGCCGGTTTCCTCGACGGGCGGAACGTAGTAGAACGACTGCGCCAGCAGCTCTATATCGAGCCCGCTCAGCATTTCGCCGATTTCGCGGGCCTTGCCTTCGTTGTTGCTAGCCAGTACGAGTCGACGCATGGTCGCTACCCTTCAAGCGCCCGGGTCTGGGCTTCGATGATTTCACCGACGCCCTTTTCGGCCAGGGCGAGCATGCCGTCAAGCTCGTTGCGCCGGAAGGCATGGCCTTCCGCGGTACCCTGCAGCTCGATGAAGGCGCCCGCCTCGTTCATGACAACGTTCATGTCCGTCTCGGCGTCCGAATCCTCGGCATAATCCAGGTCCAGTACCGGCTCGCCCCGGTAAATGCCCACGGATACGGAAGCGACCTGTCCGAAGATGGGGTTGCGTCGGATGACCCCTTTGCGCGCCAGGGTTCGCAGGGCGTCCGACAGGGCGACGTAGCCGCCGGTAATAGAGGCGGTGCGCGTGCCGCCGTCCGCCTGCAGGACGTCGCAGTCCACTACCACCCGGCGCTCTCCCAGCGCCTCCAGATCCACCGCTGCCCGAAGGGAGCGACCAATCAGCCGCTGGATCTCCACGGTACGCCCCTGCTGGCGGCCCCGGGCCGCTTCACGGTCATTGCGGGTGCCGGTGGATCGGGGCAGCATGCCGTATTCGGCGGTGACCCAGCCCCGTCCGGCGTTGCGCAGCCACGGCGGCACCCGGTCTTCCACGGACGCGGTGCAGAGCACTTTGGTGTCACCGTATTCCACCAGCACCGAGCCCTCGGCGTGTTTGGTGAAGTTTCGGGTGATTCGGATGGGACGCATTTCGTCGTTGCCACGGCCGCTTGGACGCATGAAATTGATTACCTTTGGAGCTGCAATGGTTGACCGACCAGATTAACATAAGCGCGCCGGGCGGCAGTTTCCCGACTCCGCTTGAACGCGTACCATCTGCGAGTTCCGGCCCCGGCGATTCTGACCCACGGAGACGCGACTGTATGATACGGAGCATGACCGCCTTTGCCCGCAAGGAACGAGAGGGCGAGTGGGGCAAGCTCACCTGGGAGCTGCGCTCGGTCAACCACCGCTACCTGGACGCCCACCCGCGTCTGCCCGAAGAGCTGCGCTTCCTGGAAACGGGGCTGCGCGAAAGAGTCGGACAGAAGCTCGGTCGCGGCAAGGTGGAGTGCGCGCTTCGCTTTCGGCCGACAGCGGGCGCGGGCGGTGAGCTTCAGATCAACTGGCCGTACGCGAGGCAGGTCGTCGCGGCCTGCGACGGCCTCCGGACGGAGCTGGGCGACGCCGCTGCCGTGTCACCGCTGGAGCTGTTGCGCACACCCGGCGTGGTTCAGGAGGCGGCGCCGGATATGGAGCCGCTCGCGAACGCGGCGCTGGAGCTGCTGGACGAGGCACTGGCCGAACTGGTCTCCGTGCGCGAACGCGAAGGGGAGCGGCTGGCCGCCATCGTGGGAGAGCGGGCGGCACAGGTGGGCTCCCTCACTGAGACGGTCCGCGGGCGCCGAGCTGAGGTGAACCGTCAGGTGCGCCAGCGTCTGCAAAGCCGCCTGGATGAATTGCAGACCGCCGCGGACCCGGGGAGGCTGGAACAGGAGCTCGTGTTTCTCGCCCAGCGAATGGATGTGGACGAGGAGCTGGAGCGCCTTCTGACGCACGTGGGGGAAGTGCAGCGTGTGCTGGAGAGGGACGAACCGGTGGGTCGGCGCCTGGATTTCCTGATGCAGGAGCTCAACCGTGAGGCCAATACACTGGCGTCCAAGTCATCGGACGCAGAGACGACGCAGGCCGCGGTGGAGATGAAGGTGCTCATCGAGCAGATGCGCGAGCAGGTGCAGAACATCGAATAGGCGAGCGGGAGCAAATGAGGGGCACCTTGTATATCGTCTCCGCGCCTTCCGGCGCGGGAAAAACCAGTCTTGTTCGCACGCTCATCGACTCCCAGCGGGACCTGATCGTTTCCGTCTCCCACACCACGCGCCCGCGGCGGCCGGGAGAAGAGCAGGGCGTGGACTATCATTTCGTCCGTGCGCGGGCATTCGAGGGCATGGTGCGCCGGGGCGAGTTCCTGGAGCACGCCAGGGTATACGACAATCACTACGGCACGTCCCGCGCCGCCGTGGAGAGCGAGCTTCGTCGTGGCCGTGACGTGATCCTGGAGATCGACTGGCAGGGCGCCCGGCAGGTGCGCACGGCAATGCCGGAGTCGGTGTCAGTGTTCATCCTGCCGCCGTCGCGAACAGAGCTGGAGCGCCGGCTGCGGGGGCGGGGGCAGGACAGTGACGAGGTCATTGCCGGGCGCATGCAAGCCGCGGTGGATGAGATGTCACACTACGACGAGTACGATTACCTGATCATCAACGACCGCTTCGAGCAGGCCCTCAACGATCTGCAGTCCATTGTCCGTGCCCGCCGTTTGCGCCGCGGTGTGCAGGCCGAGCGTTGGAGCGGCGTGGTGACGGAACTGCTCCAGCGGGACCGCCTGCCGGGGGGCGTCGATTGATCCCCTGAACCCGGGGCTTCCGGTGGCGCCCATCCCGCGTCTACAATGACACTTTATTCTATATGTGCACTCTGCGGAGGTTTCTGCAATGGCCCGAGTGACGGTCGAAGACTGTCTCGAACACCTGGACAATCGCTTCGAGCTGGTGCTGGCGGCGACACGCCGTGCCCGCCAGCTTGCCAACGGGGTCCAGCCTTTCCTCGAGTGGGAGAACGACAAGCCCACCGTTATGGCGCTGCGGGAGATCGCGGACGGCTACGTCGACGCGGAAATCCTGCGGGCGGAGGCCCCTCTGCAGCCGGGGGCGGAAGATGCGGTCGAAGAGCAGCCGCCCGCGGAGA
>JASFMS010000231.1:0-4644 GCA_050117435.1 Ectothiorhodospiraceae bacterium
GACGGCACCGACGCCCAGGAGACGGCGGACGGCGGCTGGCGGGCGCGTCTGCAGCAGGCATGGACGAACTTCAAGCGGGGTCTCGGTCAGCTGGTAGTGGTCGTGCGGGAACCGGAAGTGGTGCCGATCACCACGCCCGACCAGCGCGCGTTCCTGCTGCTGAACCTGCGCTTCGAGCTGGCGACGGCCCGGCTCGCCGCGCTGCAGGGCCGTCAGGCGCTTTACGACCGCAGCCTTGAGCGGATCCGGAACTGGATGGGACGCTACTTCGATCCGGACAGTCGCGAGGTGCGTGATGTTCAGGCGGAACTTGCCGATCTGGCCGCAGAGCACGTGTCCGTGAAGCTGCCGGATATCGCACCGCTGCTCAAGCCCGTGCGCCAGTTCGAATAGGAGCCGCCATGCGCAAGCTCTTCCTCGCCCTTATCCTGCTCCTCGCCAGCGTCGCCGCTGCGCTCTGGTTCCGTGACCACGACGGCTTCGTCATCCTCACCGTGGGGCCGTGGACGCTGCAGACCAGCCTGATCGTTTTCGTGGGCGCGGTGGTGGCCGTCTGGGTCGTGCTTGGCCTGGTTTTCGGCATTCTGCGCGGACTCTGGGGCACGCCGCGGGGCGTGCAGCGCTGGCTCGGTGTGCGGCGACGCGGCAAGGCCCGTCGCGAGGTGATGACCGGTCTGGTTCAGATCGCGGAAGGCCGCTACGACGACGCCGAACGCCAGCTTCTCCACCACGTGGACGTGGCGGAAGTACCAACGCTGAACTATCTCCTCGCGGCAGTCGCCGCCCAGCGCCGCGGATCCTGGGAAGCGCGGGACGAATACCTGGCCCGCGCCGACCGTGAGGACCGGCGCGTGCGCCTGGCCGTCGGCGTACTGCAGGCCCAGCTCCAGGTGGACGCCCAGCAGTGGGAGCAGGCCCTGGCCACCTTGAGCTGGCTGCGGGAACAGGCACCGGGTAACCGCCGCGCGCTCATGCTGCTCGCGCGCTGCGCCGAGGCCCTGCAGGACTGGGATCGTCTCGCGGAGCTTCTGCCCGAGCTGCGCCGCCGCGGTGCCATGGACAGCGACGCGCTGGCGGCGCTGGAACGCCGCGTCTTCGAGGAACGCCTGAACCGGGCGGAACCCTCTGACGCCGACGCGATTCAGCGTGCCTGGGACGGGCTCTCCAAGGAGTGCCGCCGCGAGCCGTGGTTCCTCGCCCGGTACGCCCGAGGGCTCATGCAGGCGGATCGACAGGGCGACGCGGAGGCCCTGCTGCGCCAGCAACTGAACCGGGAGTGGGACGATACACTTGCGTCCCTGTATGCCGACGTGGACGTCCGCCCGGCAGAACCCATCTTCCGCAACACGGAAAAATGGCTTCGGCAACGCCCCGAGGATCCGATCCTGCTTTACGCCGCCGGCTGTCAGGCACTGCGCAGCGAGCTATGGGGCCGCGCCCGGAGCTATCTGGAGGCGGCGGCCGCCCGAACCGGGCGTGCCGAGGTGCATCGGCGTCTCGCGGATCTCTACGAGAAGCTGGGCGAAACGGAAAAGGCCCGGCGTTCCTATCGGCGGGCGCTGGGGCTGGATCCGGGCCGTTCCACCATGCCCGCCGTCGAACCGCCCGCGCAGGAGCAGGCTTAGCGGCGCAACCTGTGGCTGCGCGGGACTGGGTCGTTTGGACTGAGGACCGAGTGGGTGTATGCCTCGATCGGCAGCAGCGGAGTAGGCCGGGATAAGCGCAGCGTTCCCGGCTTCCTGACGTAGGCACCGCACTCCGGCGGGACTGCCGGAAACGGGCCTTGCGGCCCTTATTCCGGCCTACGCGCTGAGCGGGTGCCGTGCCTTGATTCGGAATCGGCGTGGAACATCAGCGGTGCCTGCCCCGGCGCCTCGTTCGCGGCTCCCACGGGGTGGGCGGACTGTGCAATGAGTACTGTGGACTGAGCGGAGACGCCACTCCCGACAGCCCGCAAGGTGCGCCGCGCGCACCGCGCTCCCCACGGGCGGCCGGAGCGAAGGCAGGACATGAGAACCACCCGACAATATGTCAGGTGCCACCATCCTGCCTCAGTCCTCAGTCCTCAGTCCTCAGTCCTCAGTCCTCAGTCCTCAGTCCTTCCCTACGGCAACAGTATCGTGGAGCCGGTCGTCCGGCGACCCTCCAGCGCCCGATGCGCCTCTGCCGCTTCGGCCAGGGCGAAGCGCTGCTTCACCTCGATTTTCACCTTGCCGCTGCCCACAACGTCGAACAGCTCGTTGGCGCTCGCCACCAGGTCCTCACGCTTCGCGACGTAGGTGAACAGGGTGGGCCGGGTCAGGAATAGCGAGCCCTTTTGTGCCAGCAGGCCCACGTTCAGGGGCTCGATGGCGCCGGAGGACTGACCGAAGCTCACCAGCATGCCCAGCGGACGCAGGCAGTCCAGCGACTTGAGGAACGTGTCCTTGCCCACGGAGTCGTAGACCACCGCGACGCCGGCGCCGCCGGTGATATCCCGCACCCGTTCGACGAAGTCCTCGTCCCGGTAGAGGATGGGATGGTCGCAGCCGTGGGCGCGGGCCAGTTCCGCCTTTTCCTCGCTTCCCACGGTGCCGATGACCGTGGCGCCCAAATGTTTCGCCCACTGGCAGACGATGAGCCCAACGCCCCCGGCTGCCGCGTGGACGAGAATCGTGTCGCCGGCCTGCACGCGGTAGCTGCGCCGGACCAGGTACTGTGCCGTCATGCCCTTGAGCATCATGCCGGCGGCCTGTTCCTCGCTGATGTTGTCCGGAAGCTTCACCAGGCGCGCGGCGTCGATGACCCTTGCCTCGGCGTAAGATCCGGGGGGCGGCGAGGCGTAGGCGACACGGTCCCCGGCGGCCAGGTCGGTGACGCCCTCCCCGACGGCCTCCACCACCCCGGCGCCTTCCATGCCCGGCGTGAACGGGAGTTGCGGCGGCGGATACAGGCCGGTGCGGAAGTAGACGTCGATGTAGTTGACCCCGATGGCACTGTGGCGGACCAGCGCCTGACCCGGCCCCGGCTGGCCGGGCTCCAGGCTCTCCCACTTCATGACTTCGGGGCCACCGTTTTCATGCACTCGGATGGCATTGCTCATGGCGTTTCCTCCATGCACGGGGCGGGCGCGAGCCCCTTGCGTTAGGTGAGACCGTCATTATGGCGTCTCACCGTAGCACGGGCACCCGGGCCGGATGGGTGAACAATGCGTTTGGAGACTGGAACCTGCCGCGTTGTGCCGGCCTGTCACCCCGCGGCCGATTCGGGGAGCCAGCCCCCGAGTTCCCGGCGGATCAGCCCGGCCAGGGCATCGATATGGTCCGGCCGGTCGTTCAGACAGGGAATGTAGCTCAGTTCCTCGCCGCCGGCGTCCAGAAAAAGCCCGCGGTTGACCATGGCGTTCTCCTCAAGCGTCTCCAGACAGTCGGCGGCGAAGCCGGGACAGAGGAGATCCACGCGGCGCACACCGTCTTTCGCCAGGCTCTGGAGCGTGGCGTCAGTATAGGGGCGCAGCCACTGCTGCGGGCCGAAGCGGGACTGGAAACAGACCTTCCACTCGCCCCTGCCCAGCCCCAGGCGCCGGGCCAGGGCGGTGGCGGTGCGACCGCACTGGGCCGGGTAGGGATCGCCGCGCAGCGCGTACTTCTTGGGTATGCCGTGGAAGGACATGAGCAGCTTCTCGCCGCGGCCGTGGCGTTGCCAGTGCTCGTTGACGGAAGCGGCGAGAGCGTCCACGTACGCCGTCGCATCGTGATAGTCGCGCACCATTCTCAGGGCCGGTACATCACGGCGCCGGCGCACCCAGGAGCCCACCGCGTCGAAGGTCGAGGCGGTAGTGGATGCGGAGTACTGGGGATACAGCGGCAGCACGAGGACACGCTCACAGCCCCGGGCGCAAAGGGAGTCCAGGGCCTCTCCCAGTGACGGATTGCCGTACCGCATGCCCAGCGCCACGGGGATATCCCGCCCGCAGAGCGATGCCAGGCGCTCCCGGACCGCTTCCGCCTGGCGGCGGGAGATGTCGAGCAGTGGGGAGCCGGTGTCGGTCCAGATTTTCGCATAGGCCGCGGCCGAGCGCCGGGGTCGGGTGCGCAGGATGACGCCGTGCAGGACTGCACGCCAGACCAGGCGTGGTGCCTCCACCACGCGCGGGTCGGCGAGGAACTCCCCGAGGTAGCGGCGCAGGGCCGGGGCGGTCGGTGCATCCGGCGTGCCGAGATTGGTCACGAGAACGCCGACGCGGCGAATGTTCGTCATGGAGTTCCGGGACGCTGGGTTGGGTGTTGCCGGGGAAAACCCGCCCCGCGGCAAGGCCGCGGGGCGGATGGATTAGATTACCGGGACTCGGCCTCGGCGCCTTCGGCGGGCTCCGCCATGGAGGCCTCCACGCCCGCCAGCGCCGTCATGTTGACGATGCCGCGAACGGTCACCGAGGGCGTGAGGATGTGCGCGGGGTGCGCGGCGCCGAGCAGAACCGGACCCACCGAGACCGTGTCGGTGACGGTCTTCAACAGGTTGAAGGCGATGTTGGAGGAGTCCAGCCCCGGCATGATGAGCAGGTTCGCCTGCCCCTTGAGCCGCGAGTTGGGGAATATCCGCTGGCGGATCTTCTCGTTGATGGCCGCATCGCCGTGCATCTCGCCCTCCACCTCCAGAGTGGGG
>JASFMS010000232.1:0-4642 GCA_050117435.1 Ectothiorhodospiraceae bacterium
CCGGGCGCAGCTGCAGTGCGGCCGGATAGGCATCGTGGCGCGCCTGCCAGAGACGGTTGCGGTCTTCCTCATGAACGGCCCACTGAAAGTCGCCGCCGCCGTTCTCGGCGGCCAGCGCCTGAACCAGCTCCGCCTGTTCCGCCACCCCGGACTCGGAGCCGTGAAATTCGAAGAACAGGTGCGGCTGTTCCGGGTAGTCGAGCTTGGCGTAATTGTTGATAGCGCGCATCTGCAGGCCGTCCAGCAGCTCGATCCGCGCCACCGGTACGCCCGCCTGGATGGTTTCGATGACCGTCTGCACGGCCTCGTCGACGCCGGCGAAGGAACAGACGGCCGCGGATATGGCCTCCGGCAGCCCGTGCAGCCGCAATGTGATCTCGGTGACGATTCCCAGCGTGCCTTCCGCCCCCGTGTACAGGTGCGTAAGGTCGTACCCCGCCGAGGACTTGCGAGCGCGTCCACCGGTGCGGATCACCTGCCCGTCCGGCAGCACCACCGTCAATGAGAGCACGTTGTGGGCCATGGTTCCGTAGCGCACGGCGTTGGTGCCCGACGCCCGTGTCGACACCATGCCGCCGATGGAGGCGTCCGCCCCCGGATCCACCGGAAAGAACAGCCCGGTATCCCGCAGATGGGTGTTGAGCTGTTTGCGCGTCACCCCGGCCTGGACCGTGCAGTCCATATCGTCCGTACTCACACGCAGGATCTCCTGCATGCGCGTCAGATCGATGGCAACCCCACCGTGCATGGCATGAACGTGCCCCTCCACCGACGTGCCCGTGCCGAACGGGATCATCGGAACCCGGTGATGGGCACAGATGCGGACGATCTCCGCCACGTCCTCGGTGGACTCGGCAAACGCCACGGCATCCGGCGGAGTGGCCGGCCAGCCGGACTCGTCCCGTCCGTGATGCTCACGAACCGCGTCCGCGGTGCTCAGCCGGTCGCCGAGCAATCGCTTCAGTTCATCCAACGCATCGTCGGTGCGCCCGTATTCCCCGGACATAACCGCACTCATTTTCACTCCTCCCGCGCAATGCGCATTTGCGCCGCGGCCATCGACGCCGTCGGGCAGTGTCGGTGATCAACAGTGACACAGTAACGGTAAGGACTGAAGGACTGAAGGACTGAAGGACTACGCGACGGACGGCGATCCCGGGCAGAGGCTGGGGCCGTCGCCCTGGACGCTTTGGCGATCCTTCAACGTTCACAACCATTGCTTGAGTGGCCGGCGCCCTTCGAGCATTGCTCGACGCATCCCCGGACAGTCCTTAAGTCCTTCAGTCCTCCAGTCCTTCCAAAAAAAAGGCCGCCCGTCAGGCGGCCTCTCTTTGGTGAGCCATCCGACCCGTTCAGGTCTTCAGCTTCTCCTTGGGGAAGGCGTAGTTCGCAAACCCCTGTTCGGCCACGTTGAACCAGCCGTACTGCTTGCTGCGGAACTCCTTCCAGTTCTTGTAGACCTTGGCCCAGGTCTTGTCCTTGCTGGCCAGATCCTCGTACATCTCGAAGGAGTTCTTCTCCGCCGCGGCCATGATCTCGTCACTGAAGGTGCGCAGCTGCACGCCCTTGTCGTTGACGAGGCCCTCCAGCGCCTTCGAGTTCACCGCGTCGTAATGGGCCATCATGTCCTGGTTGGCCGCCGCTGCGGCGGTGTGCAGCGCCTGCTTGTACTCCGTGGGCAGCTTGTTGTACGCCTCGCTGTTGATGAGGGCGGAGAGCTGGGGACCCGGCTCCCACCAGCCCGGGGCGTAGTAGTACTTGGCCACCTGATAGAAGCCCAGTTTCTCATCGTCGTAGGGGCCCACCCACTCGGTGGCGTCGATCACGCCCCGCTCCAGCGCCGGGTAGATCTCCGCCGCCGCCAGGGTCTGCACGTTGACGCCCAGGCTGGCCATGACCTTGCCGCCGAAGCCGGGGATGCGCATCTTCAGGCCCTGCATGGACTTCAGGTCCGGCACTTCCTTGCGGAACCAGCCGCCCATCTGGCAGCCGGTGTTGCCGGCGGGCAGCGACATCATGCCGAACTGGGAGAAGACCTCCTTGTTCATCAGATCGTTGCCGCCGCCGTGGTACATCCACGCATTCTGCTGGCGGAACGTCAGACCGAACGGCAGCGCCGTGTCGATGGCCAGCGCCGGGTTCTTGCCTACGTAGTAATACGAAGCGGTGTGACCGATCTCCACGGTGCCCTGCTGGATCGCGTCGAACACCTGCAGGCCGCCGACCAGCTCACCCGCCGCATAGACGCGAATGCTGAACTTGCCGTTGGTCAACTTCTCCACATGGTCTGCGAGGGTGGTGGCACCGCCGAGAATGGTGTCAAGGCTGGTGGGCCAGCTGGCCGCGAGACGCCAGCGGACCGTGGGCTGGGCATGGACGTAAGGCGCGCCGGTAATGGCCGCACCGGTGACGGCGCCCGCGGCCGCCTTCTTCATAAAGTCACGACGTTTCATTCGTTCTTCTCCTCCATCGGTTCCACTAACTTCTCACGGCGCCGTAAGCTGGCGCCAGACCGCCACGCCCGCGAAGCACGGGCGCTCCAGAGCCGACGGACGGCACCGCCATGTCAGGCCGGCACCGTCACCAGGCCACGTTCTCCGTTTGTCGGCGGGATTCTCACCCGCTCTCAGTTTAGTAGCACGTTCACCAGCCCGGGGAACAGAATCAACAGGGTCAGCCCGATAAGCTGGATAGCGATGAATGGAATCACGCCGCGATAGATCTGTAGCGTCTTCACGGCCGAGGGCGTCACCCCGCGCAGGTAGAACAGGGAGAAGCCGAAAGGCGGCGTGAGGAACGACGTCTGCAGGTTCATGCCCACCATTACGCCGAACCAGACCATGTCGATGCCGAGAATGCGCGCCGCCGGTGCGAGCAGCGGCAGAACGATGAACGCAATCTCGAAGAAGTCGATGAAGAAGCCGAGCACGAAGATCGCCAGGTTGGCGATGATGAGAAAGCCGACCTCGCCACCGGGAAGATTCGTAAGGAAGTCCTCAACCCAGATGTCACCGTTGAACCCCCGGAAAACCAGGCTGAACGCCCGGGAGCCCACCAGTATGAACATGACCATGGCCGTGAGCTTGGTGGTGGTATTCATCGTGCCGATCAGCGTCTTCAGGTTGAGACGCCGATTGATGGCCGCCAGGGCCAGCGCGCCCACCGCGCCGAAGGCGCCCGCCTCGGTAGGCGTAGCGATACCCGCGAAGATGGTCCCCAGAACCATGACGATGAGCACCAGGGGCGGGATCATGACCAGGCCGACGCGCCCCAGCAGCGCCCGAATATCCTTTGGTCGCTCGTCCTCGGGAAGCGCGGGGGCCGCGTCCGGCTTAAGCGCCGCGACGCCCAGGGCGTAAAGCGCGTACATGACGGCGAGCGTGACGCCCGGCAGCAGGGAGCCGAGGAACAGGTCGCCCACGGACACGCCCAGCTGGTCTCCCAGCACGATCAGCACGATGCTGGGCGGAATGACCTGCCCGAGGGTGCCGGACGCCGCAATAATGCCGGTGGAGAGCTCTTTGGAGTAGCCGTAGCGAAGCATCACCGGCAGCGATATCATGCCCATCGCCACGACGGTGGCCCCCACCACGCCGGTGGCGGCCGCGAGCAGGGTACCCACGACCACGACTGCCAGCGCCAGACCGCCACGAAGCGGACCGAACAGCTGCCCCATGGTTTTCAGCAGGTCCTCCGCCAGCCCGGATCGCTCCAGCATGGTGCCCATGAAGATGAAGTAAGGCACCGCCAGCAGCGTGTAGTTCTCCATCACGGCGAATACCCGCTGGGGCAGGGCCTGCATCAGGTTCATGCTGAACAGGTCCATTTCCACGCCCAGGGGCAGGAACGCCAGTGCCGTGCCGGCCAGGGCGAAAGCAACGGGATAGCCGCTGAAAATCAGAAGCAGCGCGACCAGGAACATCACGCCGCCAATCCAGTCACCGCTCATAGGCCCTCCCCCTCGAGTTCTTCCTTATCGCCGCCCATGGACTTCAGATCGCCGCGCAGCACGCCGATGGCCTTGATCAGCTGCGAGATGCCCTGAAGGATCAACAGGGCGAAAGCGACGGGAATCACAGTCTTGATGGGATAGCGGGGAAGGCCGGAGGGGTCCGAGGACATCTCCATGATCTTCCAGGAAAAGCTCACCCAGTTTATGGACAGCCACAGGGTGATAACGCAGAAGGGCAGGAGGAAAAGCACCGTACCCAGCAGGTCGATCCAGGCTTTCGCCTTGGTCGAGAGGTTGGAGTAGAGAATGTCCACCCGCACGTGCCCGTCGGCACGGAGCGTATAGGACGCGCCCAGCATGAAGATGGCACCGAACAGATACCACTGCATCTCCAGATAGGCGTTGGAACTGAGGTTTTCCCCGACGAAATTGCCGAGATAGCGAACGGTGGCGTTGTAAACGCCGATAAATACCATCAAAAGCGAAAGCCAGTAGACGACTTGGCCGATCTTGTCATTTAGCCAGTCGATCCCACGGGCCAGCCTTAGCAGAGACTGCATCAACGCTCCCCCTTCCGGTGGCTGAGACGCCTGTTGGGCGCTCGCCAGGACTACCCTCGTTTGCCGGTTAGGCCAAACGCAGCGTGCCGCAGCCGGCCATGCCGGCCCACACCATATCCTTGTTCACGAA
>JASFMS010000233.1:0-4632 GCA_050117435.1 Ectothiorhodospiraceae bacterium
CGGTCGAACCCGGTGAGAACCCGCCGCGCCAGTTTCGCCAGCCAGCGATTGGTCATACCGGCAATGGCGTTCTGCTCATGAATGACAAGCGGCCGGCGCAGCAGCCACGCCGCCAGGGCACCCGGGCCGGCAACGTAACCCCCCATGCCCAACACCGCCCGCGGCCGGTGGCGGCGCACGATGCGCGCGGCCTGCCACAGCGCCCGCAGGAGCATCAGCGGCGCGGAAAACCAGCCGACGAGCCCCTTGCCACGCAGGCCCCGAACGTTCAACCATTCCAGCGTGTGGCCGGCCGCCGGCACCACGCGGGCCTCGAGGCCCTTTCGGGTACCCATCCAGACCACCGGCACGGAGCGCCGGCGCAGCTCATCCGCCACGGCGAGCGCCGGGAACACGTGGCCGCCGGTGCCGCCGGCTAGGATCATGACCGGCCGCCCCGTCATTCGCTCACCTCCCCACCCCCGCGACTCGCCGCAAGGGACGCCACGCGAACCTCGTGATCCGCCCTGAGCAGCAACGCCATCGCCGCCATCGACATCACCAGGCTGCTGCCGCCGTAACTCATAAGGGGCAGTGTCAGTCCCTTGGTGGGCAGCAAGCCCATGTTCACGCCCATGTTCACGAATGCCTGTATGCCCAGCCACGTGCCGATCCCGTAGGCCAGGTACCCGCCGAAGGGCCGGTCCGCGGCCATCGACCGGCGGGCAATGGAAAAACTGCGCCACACCACGAAGCCGTACAGGGCCACCACCGTGATCACGCCCACCAGCCCGAGTTCTTCCGCCAGCACGGCGAACAGGAAGTCGGTGTGAGCTTCCGGCAGGTAGAAGAGCTTCTGAACGCTGTTGCCGAGCCCGACGCCGAACCATTCGCCACGACCGATGGCGATCAACGACTGGGTGAGCTGGAAGCCGCTGTCAAAGGGATCCGCCCAGGGGTTTAGGAAGGCGGTAAACCGCTCCCACCGATACGGCGACCCCACCACGAGCCCCGCCGCCGCGCCGCCGCAGAGCAGCACCAGCGACAGGAACCGCCACAGCGGCGCACCGGCGATGAAGATCATGGCCATGCCGGTGGCCATAAGCACCACAGCGGCGCCGAAATCCGGCTCGAGCAGCAGCAGACCCGCGCCGAGGCCCAGAACCCCGACAGGAATCAGGAATCCTCGCGCACTGTTCCGGACCGCATCACCCCGCCGCACCAGATAACCGGCCAGATAGAGGAACGTGGAAACCTTCGCCACCTCCGAGACCTGCAGGTTGAAGGCCACCATCGGCAGCCAGCGGACACTGCCATTGGCCTCTCTGCCGACCCCCGGGACCAGCACCAGCACCAGCAGGAAGTAACCGAACACCAGCAGTGCGCCGCCGGCGAACTGCCAATGCTCCAGGCGCACACGCAGCACAGCGCCGGCGCACACGATCCCCAACGCCGCGTAGGCCAGCTGCCGCTCCAGCAGGTAAAGCGGCGAGCCCAGTTCCCGGTCGGCGATGGCCACGGAAGCGGACGCCACCATGACGATACCCAGCACGCCAATGGCGGCGATAGCCGCGATGAGGGTGTAGTCCAGGTTGGCAAGCAGCCCGGGCGCTCGCGCCTGCCGGCCCAGATCCCTGAGGCGCTGCATCACCACGTCAGCCATGGCCGAGCCCCTCCACCGCATGCCGGAACGCCTCACCACGCGCCTCGTATCCGGCGAACATGTCGAAGCTGGCGCAGGCCGGCGAGAGCACAACCGCATCCCCCGGTGACGCCAGTGCCGCCGCACGACGTACCGCGTCCTCCATATCCACCGCGCGCGATACCGGAACGGCGTCGCCGAGAGCCTCGGCCAATGCCGGCGCATCCTCTCCCATGAGAACGACGCCTCGTGCGCGACCCCGCAGCGCGTCGGCAAGCGCGCTGAAGTCCTGGCCTTTGCCTTGCCCCCCCGCGATCAGGACCACAGGCGTCTGAAGCCCGTTCACGGCGGCGACGGTTGCGCCGACATTGGTGCCCTTGGAATCGTTGAAATAGGCGACTCCGCCGGTCTCGCGGATGAACTCCATGCGGTGCGGAAGCCCGCGGAACTCGCGCAGCGCCGCGACCGCCGGCGCCTCCGGGATGCCGCCGGCGGCGGCGAGAGCCAGCGCCGCCAGGGCATTGGCAAGATTGTGATCCCCGGCCACGGGCAGGTCGTCGGCGGCGACGATGCGGCGATCGCCACGGGCCAGCCAGCGCTGCCCGTCCATCGTAATGATGCCGAAGGCCGCCTCGTTCCCCGGCTCACCCAGACCGAACGTCAACACGGTGCGCTTCGCTTCGGCCATGGCCGCCACAGCGGGGTCATCACGGTTGACGACCATGACCCCATCCCCCCTGAAGGCGCGCCGCTTGGCGCTGGCATAGGCATCCAGGGTCGCGTAGCGGTCCAGGTGGTCCGGACTGATGTTGAGCACCACGGCCGCCGCGGCATTCAGGCTCGTGACCGTTTCCAGCTGGAAGCTGGACAGCTCCAGCACGTAGATCTCCGGTTCGGGGCTGCGCAGCAGATCGAGAGCCGGTGTGCCCAGATTGCCGCCCACCGCAGCATCAAGCCCCGCCGCCGCCGCCATTTCACCGACCAGGGTGGTCACGGTGCTCTTGCCGTTGGAGCCCGTGACCACTACCACAGGCGCCCGGGCCGCCCGGGCGAACAGCTCGATTTCCCCGCAGACCGGCGTGCCGGATGCCGCGGCTTCCGCCAGGGGCGACTCGCGCCGGTCCACCCCCGGGCTGACGATGATCTCGTCCGCCCGCTGCAGCAGCTCGGCGTCGAAACCGCCCAGAATCAGTGGCACATCGGGCAACCGGTTCTGCGTATCCGCCAGCCGCGGCGGCTGCGCGCGACTGTCAGTAATCGCAATGCGGCGGCCCTGTGCCGCGAGGTAGCGCGCACAAGCGTACCCGGACTCGCCCAGGCCGACGATTACCGCGTCATAACGTTCCGGCATTGCGTCCGTCGCTCTCATCACCGCAGCTTCAGGGTGGCCAGGCCCACGAGGACCAGAACCACCGTGATAATCCAGAACCGCACGATGACCCGGGGCTCGGGCCATCCCTTGAGCTCGAAATGGTGATGCAATGGCGCCATGCGGAATATCCGCCGACCGGTGAGCTTGTAGGACGCCACCTGCAGCATCACTGACACCGTCTCTATTACGAACACACCGCCCATCACGAAAAGCACCAGCTCCTGGCGCACCACCACGGCGAGCACGCCGAGCGCGGCGCCCAACGCCAGCGCCCCGACGTCGCCCATGAACACCATCGCGGGATAGGTGTTGAACCACAGAAAACCCAGACCGGCACCTACCAGGGCGCCGCAGAACACCACCACTTCGCCCACGCCCTTGACGTAGGGGATACCCAGGTAATCGGCGAAGTTGATATTCCCGGTGGCGTAAGCGAAAACGGCCAGCGCACCGCCCACCATGACGGTGGGCATGATCGCCAGCCCGTCCAGACCGTCGGTGAGGTTCACGGCATTGGATGAGCCGACGATGACGAGATACGTCAGCGGCATAAAGAGCCAGCCCAGCGGAATGGCCACGCTCTTGAAGAACGGCACAATCAGCGCGGTCTCCGCCTGAGTCTTCGCGCTGGTGAACAGAACCACCGCCGCTACGATGGCGATCACCGACTGCATCAGATACTTGTTGCGGGCGGACAGGCCCTTGCTCTGGGCACGGGTCAGCTTCAGGTAGTCGTCGGCGCCGCCCACCACGCCGAACGCCAGCGTGACCAGCAGAACGATCCAGACGAAGCGGTTGGAGAGGTCGCTCCACAACAGCGTTGCCACGGCCACGCTGACCAGAATGAGCGCGCCACCCATGGTGGGCGTGCCGGCTTTCGAGAGATGGGTCTGGGGGCCGTCGTCGCGAACGTACTGGCCTATCTGGTACTGCACCAGCCGGCGGATCAGTGCCGGGCCCACCAGCAGGGCGATTCCCAGCGCTGTCAGCGCCCCGAGAATGGCGCGGAACGTCAGGTACTGAAAGACGTTGAATCCGCTGTGAATCTGCTGTAGCCATTCGGCCAGATCGAGCAACATGGTCAGCTCCCCGCCTCGTTCTTGTTTTCCTTCGCGAGCGCATTGACCACAGCGTCCATGGCGGCCGACCGCGATCCCTTGACCAGCAGGACCACGCCCTCGTGCAGATCGTTTCGGATCGCCCCGATCATTTCCTTCTGGTCGGCGAAGACTCGAGCGCCCTCGCCGAAGGCGTGCGCCGCGGCACCTGCCAGCTCCCCGCAAGCAAACAGCCTGTCGACCCCAAGGCTCTTCGCCAGCCTGCCGGCTTCCTCGTGCAGGGCGCGGGAGCGCGTCCCGAGTTCCCCCATGTCCCCCAGGGCGAGCCAGCGTTCGCCGGAATGCTCGGCAAGTACCTCGAGGCCCGCGCGCAGCGAGCCCGGATTGGCGTTATAGGCGTCGTCGATGACGACAGCGCCGGCCAGGGCGGGTAACCGACGCAGACGACCGGCAGTGGGCCGCAGCGCCTCGAGACCCTCGCGGATGGCCTTCGCCGGGGCCCCCAGCGCGTAGCCCACCGCCGCTGCCGCAAGGGCATTCAGGCGGTTGTGCGCACCCGGCAGCGGCAGCGTCACTTCAAG
>JASFMS010000234.1:0-4630 GCA_050117435.1 Ectothiorhodospiraceae bacterium
TGAAGTCGGCCCTGGTGGTAATGGACATGTCCGCCGCCACCAGCACTGTCAGCGGCACCCTGCAGACCGTCGACGCCACCAACGGCACTCTGACCGTCACAACGGACACGGGCGACACCATGGTCACCGTCAACGGCGACACCAGGTATTACGTCATCGACACCAGCACCTCGCAGAGCGAAGAGCTGGCCGACGCCGATGCGCTCAAGACCTACCTGGACAACGCCAGCGACGCGGTCACCATCGACGTCTACGGCACCGAGAGCGGCGGCGACTTCACCGCCAGCCAGGTGTTCGTCTACGGCAGCGTATCCGGCTGAGGAGCCGTACCGGCTTACTCCACAAGAAGCGGCCTGCGGGCCGCTTTTTCTTGTTGGCTGACTGGTTAATCGGTTAATCGGTTAATCGGTTAATCGGGAGCATGCCGCGCCCCTGGCACCGGTCAACCGAAATCCTGTGATTCGAACTCCGTTCCCCCCGGATTAACGGACTAACAAATCAACCGGTTGACGTCCCCTCTCACTGTGGGAGCCGCGCCCCCGCGGCGAATGGGCACCGAGACAACCACCAGGGCATTCAGCCAACCGGTAGGCCGGGATAAGCGGAGCGTTCCCGGCATCCCGAACCCGGTTCGTGCCGGATAAAAATGCCGGAAACGGGCCTTTCGCCCCATATTCCGGCCTACGCCCTGGTTAATTGGGAGCATCCCTCGCCCCTGGCACCGGTCAACCGAAGCCCCGTAATCCGGACTGCGCCCCTCGGATTAACGGACTAACAACTCAACCGATTAACGTCCCTTCTCCCAAGTGAGCCGCGCCCTCGCGGCGAATCGGCATCGAGGCAACCACCAGGGCCACCAAAAGGCAACTCGGCTGACGCCAGACCACCTCCGGCGTCCAGCCGGCAACCAAGAAATCCGCGTCCATTCGCGTTCATCCGCGGCTAAACTTCTCCTTACGGCGCAAGCGGAACCGCCGTCCCGTACCCACTGTCCACCGAAAAGCGCAGACGGCAACGGAGCGCCGCCCATGAGAACACTTATCCGACTGAGCCTGATCCCCCTGCTGGCGCTGCTCACCGCGTGCGCGCCCGTACTGCCGCCGGCGGAGTCCGCCCCGCCGGACGCGGAGTTGCGGAGCCGGGTTATGGAGGCCATCGACAGCCAGAACATCAGCGACACCAGTCACGTCTACGTGACCGTGGACAAAGGCATCGTCGACGTCACCGGCTGGGTCAACGAGCGCCCGGAGATCGACATGATCGTGAGCGCCGTCTCCGGCGTGGACGGCGTGCGGGCCGTGCGCAACAAGCTCTGGGTGCCGACCCGGGACGGCTCGGCGGCCATGCCCGCCCGCTAGGCGCCGGGCGGCTACCCGAAGAACAGATCCACGCCGAGAAACGCGCCCACCAACAACACGTTCAGGGCCCAGAACACAGTGAGCAACCGCGCCACCTGGGTCCAGCGCGGGTTGGCCACGTTATCGGCGCATCGCCACACCGACACGAGGATCCACGCCGTGTAAAGGCACATCACCACGCCGGTGATGACATAGTAGGTGGGTGTCAGCGCCATGCTCTGCAGCGGCATCAGGAACAGCCCCAGCAGGATGAAGCTGCCGATGACACCGTAGAGCCAGTAGATCTGCCACAGCGGACCCTCGCCGTGCCAGTATCGGGAGACGAACGTCGCTTCCATGATCCGGCCCTCACTTTTGCAGTCCCTGAGAGCCCTCGGGCGGTATCCGCGAGAGACGCGCGCGCCAAGCGCTCCCTATTCTCAAATTAGCAGGTTGGCGCACTGTTTCAGGCGCGAGCCCTGGGATATGCTCCCGTCATGCGCCACTTCGTGACCAAACTTGCGAGTGTCTGGATGGCCGCGGCCGTCCTGCTGCTGCCAGCGGTCGTTGCGGCCGCGGAGACCGACTCCGACCCCCACGCCATCGTCCGCGAGGTGGTCACGGACGCCCTGGAACAGCTGTCCAACAACCGCGAGGCCATCAAGCAGGACCCGGGACTCGCCCGCGCGCTGATAGAGCGAAAGGCCATGCCCCATACGGACATGGAGCTCATGGCCCGCTTCGTCCTCGGGCGCTACTGGCGCGATGCCACCCCCGAGCAGCGGCAGCGTTTCACCCGCGCCTTCCACGCCCATATCGTGCAGACCTACAGCCATGCGCTGAGCGAATACGCCGACCGGATCGTGGACTTCGCCCGCGAGGCCCGCATCGACTACCGGACCCTGCGCAATGACAATGGCCGGGCACTGGTGCGCGCCGCGATATCGACTCCCGAGATCGATACCGTGAACATTGACCTGCGCATGCATCGGCAGGACGGCGTCTGGAAGGTATTCGACGTGCAGGTGGCGGGGGTGAGCATCCTGCTCAGCTACCGCGCGAACATCGCCGGCGAGCTGGCCTCCGAGGGTCTGGACGGCCTCATCGCCCGGCTCGAGAAACGCACCGGCATCAGCGACGGTAGCCGGTCAGCTCCAGATAGCCACGCCCCGCAAGATCGCGACTCCCGGACCGCCCTCGCGCAGTAACCGCGCCCTCCCAGTAGCGGAAGGCCACGTTCATCTCCTGGTTGTCCACCAGCGGCTCCACCTGGAACTCCAGGTCGGCAGCGGGGATATGCACCCGCCAGCCCACCGGGTAACGCACGCCGGTCTCCGGGCTCCGCCACCAGCGGCGGGATTCCAGCGTGAAGTCATCGGCACCCAGATGGCGTACCGCGCCGTCGGGCGACACGATCACGCCCGCGGACCACCGCGAGGCTGTGCCGTCGCGACGTCGCAGCCGATAGATCATCAGGTCACGGCCATCGTCGAACTGCAGGGCGAACCAGTCCCAACCGGCCTCCTCCGGCGCCAGGGCGCTGGTACTCCACTCCCGGTCCAGCCACGCGCTGCCATGGACCGGCAAGGCCTCGCCACCCACGCTGAGCCGCCCCTCCGCAGTCAGCCGCGTGTACGAATAGTAGTACGAGGCGTTTCCCGGATCGGCCCCCTTGCGGCTATATCCCTCCCGGCCCTGCAGCACTAACGGCTTCGTGCTGGTCAGCGTCAGATCCAGCCCCTGTCCGTCGTCCGCCGCCTTGAGGTGCAGCGGGAACAGGCCGGTCCCGCTGCCGGTCGCCTGCCAGTCATCCAACCAGATCCGCAGCGGCGAGGCGTCGGCACCGGCCAGTCCCAACGCCCCGCGCTGAAACCGCTCCGCCGTGTAGTGCCGGCCCGACCGCGCGTCCGTAATCGCGAAGTGCGCCATCCACGCCTGCCGGCTGGCCCAGCGCGACTCCCGCGCCGGCATGGACGGCGCCAGCGCGAAACGGAAGAAAGTGAGCTGAAAGCCGAACCGCCGTCCGCCTTCACTCTCCAGATTGCCCGTGTAGTACCACCACTCGCTGCGGTAATCCGGATGCGCCGCATGGTCGGCGGGGAAACGGAAGGCGCGCGGCCCGGTTACGCGGCGATAGCCGGAAAGATCGTCGCTCCCCTCTCCGCCGCCAAGCACACCGCCCAGCTCGGAAGCGCCATCCACCGCGCTAACGGACACCGGCTCACCGCGCCACAGACCCACGGCCAAGCCAGTGACGACGATGAGGATGAGGGCGGCGATTACGGGGTCTGGGCGGGCCACGGGTGTTGGTTGATTGGTTGATTGGTTGATTGGTTGATTGGTTGATTGGTTAATCGGTTAATCGGTTAATCGGGAGCATCTGGAGCGCGGGGCGACCTGTCAACCTCATACGGCTCGGACAGGTCGCGCAACCATGCCAAAGCACTACGCGCCATCCGGATCAACCGATTAACGGACCAACCGAGTAACGAACCTTCACTCCTCCCTCAACCCCGCCGCCGGCAGCCGCCGGGCGGTATGCCACGCCGGGTACACCGCCGCGAGCAGCGCTGCCACCACGGCGAGGAGCACGCCTTCGGCCAGTGGCGGGGCCGTTATCAGGAAGTCCATGGTCCAGCCGAAGGCGCGACGGTTGATGACGAACACCAGCAGCCAGGCCAGGATCAGCCCGAGGGGAACGGCGAAGAGGCCGGCGACCAGACCCAGCAGCCCGCTCTGAGCGCCGATGAGGGTACCGAGCTGGGTGCGGGTGAGACCCAGCGCCCGCAGAGTGGCGTATTCCCGGGCCCGGTCAAGCTGCAGTGCCATGAGGGCGCCGAGCACGCCCACGAAGGCCACAGCCGCTGCCAGCAGCCGCAGGATGCCGGTGATCACGAAGGTCTGATCGAAAACCTCCAGGGAACGCTGGTAGATGTAGCGGTTGTCCCGTATCCGCGCCCCCGGCACACCGCGCAGCGTATCCGCCAATGCCGCCGACAGGACGTCGCGCGGCGTGCCCGGCGCGGCGTAGATACCCACGCCGCCCACACGGTCGTCATGGTAAAGCCGCCGGTACAGATCGCCGCGCATCAGCACCACCCCCTGCACGGCGCCGTAGTCGCGGAAGATACCGGCAACGCGGAACCGGTGCTCGCCCTCGGCGGTGCGGAGACCGAGACTGTCCCCCACACCGAGGTCATGGTCGTAGGCGTAGGGCTCGCTCACCAAGACGCCGCTGCCCGCGCTGAACTGCTGCCACGCCGTTTCCGCCTCGCCCGCGCGGAGGTCGAAAC
>JASFMS010000235.1:0-4623 GCA_050117435.1 Ectothiorhodospiraceae bacterium
ACTCGTCCTTGACCTCCTGTTTGGTCATGCGCAGCTTCTTGGTGTGGTCCCAGATCTGGTAGGGCACGTCCACCAGGGCAATGAGAATCAGCGACGCGGCCAGCAGCATGAAGGTCCAGAAGAACATGTGGCTGGCGTGCCGGATGCCGCTGGCGAGCGATTCGCCACCCAGGGCGCGGAAACCGTCCAGCTCGTTGTAGAAGACCATCCCGCCCACGGCACCGACGATAAGCACCTTGCCGACGGCCTTGGCCAGCTCTACCAGCCCGCCGACGCCGAAGATGCGCTTCAGCCCCTTCAGCGGACTGAGCTTCTCGAGCTTGGGCGCCAGCGCCTTGCCGCTGAACGTCCAGCCTCCCAGCGCCACGGGGGCGACGACGGTGACCACGAACATGATCAGGGCAAACGGCAGCACCGCCACCAGGCCCTCGCCGATGGCGTCGTAAAGCATGCGCACCGGTGCACCGGGATCGAACGCCGCGGCGCGTTCCACCGTGAAGGAGCGCTCGAGCACTGCCGCCAGGGAATCGGCCATGTGCGGCCCCAGGAAAATCAGACTCGTCGCCGCGGCCAGCATGATCAACGTCGTGGTCAGTTCCCGCGACCGGGGAACCTGGCCCTTCTCCTTGGCATCCCGTTGCCGTTTGGGAGTCGGGTCTTCAGTTTTCTCCTGGCCGTCCTCGTTCTCTTCCGCCACAAGCCCGTTCCTGAATCAGCGCGGTAGGGTCCCGTTCGGTCATGGAACTGCAGGAAGCGTGCCGAGCGGTCACGCCGCGTCGTGCGGTCCCATTCGGGCAGGACTGCGCCCCTGAACGGCGGTCCGCCGACGCTCAGGCGCCAAGAATCCGGCGAATGGTCTCGAAGGCCAGCCGCCAGACGGCGGACATCCGCTCGGGCAGGGAAGGCAGGACGACCATCAGAACCGTTACGAAGCCGACGGTCATGGTGATTGGAAAGCCCACGGAGAAGATGTTCAACTGCGGCGCGGCGCGGGTCATGACGCCGATGATCATGTTCACCGTAAGCAGCACGGCCACCGCCGGCAGCGCGATGAGCACGGCGCCGGCGTACATTTCCGCCCCCCAGGCGGCAACGGTGTAGAGGTCCTGTGGGCTGATTCCCGTCGAATCGATGGGTATCAGCGTGAAACTCTCGGCCAGCAGCTGAATGAGCATCAGATGGCCACCCATCGCCAGAAAAAGCAGGGTCGCCATGATCAGCAGGAACTGGGAAAGGACGGGAACCGCAACACCGGTCTGAGGATCGACCATGGTCGCGAATCCGAGCCCCATGCTCAGGGAAATGCTCTCCCCCGCCACCACCACGGTCTGAAGCGCAATGGCCATTAACAGGCCCATGGCCAAACCGGCGAGAATCTGCTGCACCCCGATGAGTAAAGCCTGAAGCGACAGCGGATCCACCTGCGGAACGGACCCCACGGCCGGCAGCACCGCAACGGTCAACGCCACGCCCAGAAACACCCGAATCCGCACCGGCATCATGATGTTGGAAAACACCGGCGCGGAAATCATCAACGCGCCCACGCGCATGAACGGCCACATGAAGGCGCCGATCCAGCTCGCGATTTCGGGTGTGGTCAGGGTCATGTGTGTTGCTGGTTGATTGGTTAATTGGGAGACAAGTTAATCCGTTAATCCGTTAATCCGTTAATCCGTTAATCCGTTTCCAACGGTTGGTTCGACGTCACACCTTGTCAAGCGGTTTCCCGAAAATCCAACAGGCGGCCCGACTAACCGACTAACCGATTAACAAAAAATCACCTAACAAACCCCGGAATCCCCGCGATCAATTCATGGGCAAAGTCCAGCAGCACATTCAGCATCCACGGTGCGGCGATGAACAGCGTCAGCACCAGTGCGCCGAGCTTGGGGACGAAGCTCAGTGTCTGTTCGTTGATCTGGGTGGCGGCCTGGAACATGCCGATCAGCAGGCCTGCGGCCAGCGCGGACATGAGTATGGGCGCGGCAATGAGCACCGCCACGGTCAGTGTTTCTTTGCCCAGGGTGATTGCCATGTCGGGAGTCATTGTTCCGGCTCCGGTAGCGATTCGGTTGGGGGAAGGCTTTCAAGATTCGTGCCGAAGAGGCGTATCTAGCCGCCGATGAACCCGGATACACGCGAATTTGCTGAGCCACAGATGGACACGGATGAATAGGATGATAAGAGCTAAACAGAGAGGCTTCCGGGACGCCGGTGAGCCCTGTCCCAGCCTTCGGAGGCTGTTCCGGCACAGTCCTTTAGTCCTCCAGTCCTTCTAACCAGAGAAAAAACTCCCCGCCAGGCTGCCCATGATCAGCGACCATCCGTCCACCAGCACGAACAGCATGATCTTGAACGGCAGGGATATGATCATGGGGGAGAGCATGAGCATGCCCATGGACATGAGGGTGCTGGCCACGACCAGGTCGATGACCAGAAACGGCAGGAAGATGATGAAGCCGATCTGGAAGGCGGTTTTCAGCTCGCTGGTCATGAACGCCGGGACCAGAACCGAGAACGGTACGTCCTGGGGCGACTCTACTGCGTCGTGGTTGCTGATGTTGAGAAACAGCCCCACGTCCTTCTCCCGGGTCTGGGCCAGCATGAATCCGCGAATGGGCTTGGCGGCCGCCTGAAGGGCGTCCGTGGCGCTCATCTGCTCGTTCAGGTAGGGCTGAACGGCGGAGGTATTGACCTTCTGGAACACGGGCATCATGACGAAGATGGTCAGGAAAAGTGCTATGCCCAGCAGCACCTGGTTGGACGGGGTGCTGGAGGTGCCGATGGCCTGCCGGAGGATGGCGAGCACGATGATGATGCGGGTGAACGCGGTCATCATGAGCAGTGCCGCCGGCAGCAGGGACAGTACCGTCATCAGCGCCAGCACCTGCAGGCTGAGGCTGTAGGTTTCGCCTTGGGCGGTCTGCTGTACGGTCACGGCGTCGATGCCGCCGGCCTGGGCCAGCGCGCCCGCCGGCAGCAGCAGAAACAGCATGCCCAGCCACCAGCGCATTACTGCCCGCCCCCCTGTTGCATGATGCGGCGCAGCCGGTCGGCGAACGCACCCTGCGCCGGGGCATTCTCACCTCGCGTACCGACCTCGATGGGCTCGTCCAGTACGTGGAGCGTCTGCACCCGTCCCGGCGCGACACCCAGCAGCAACTGCTTCTCGCCCACCTGCACCAGCACCACCCGCTCGCGGTTGCCCACGGACAGCCCGCCGAGCACACGCATCTTTCCGCTGACGCCACCGCTGACGCCACCCATGCGCTTTAGCAGCCAGGAGAGCAGAAAGATGACGCCGATAACGGCCGCCAGCGCCAGAATCAGGCGCACCAGGGAGGAAACGTCCACCCCCGAAGTGGGCGCCGCCCCTTTCTCCGCGGCCAGGGCCGCCGGGGTCGTCAATAATGCGACAACGGCGGCGGGTATCCGTCGCAGGGCCGGCATCATGTGAGCTTCCGCACTCGGTCGGAGGGGCTTACCACGTCCGTCAGGCGGATGCCGAAACGCTCGTTCACCACGACCACTTCGCCGTGGGCGATGAGCGTGCCGTTGACCATGACGTCCAGCGGCTCGCCCGCCAGCCGGTCCAGCTCCACGACGGACCCCTGATTCAGCTGCAGCAGGTTGCGGATGTTGATCTTGGTGCGGCCGATCTCCAGGGAGAGGGTCACGGGGATGTCGAGGATAACGTCCAGGTTCACGTCCTCGTCCGCGGCCCCGCTGCCCGGCTCGGCCTCCAGGTCGTCCAGCGCAGCCCGTGCCACGTCGTCGGCATTTTCCTTGCCGCCTTCCGTCGATTCCTGCTCGGCCAACGCGGCCTCCCAGTCGTCGCTCAGGCCGCCGTCGTTGTTCTGCTCTTCATCGCTCATGTTTTCTTCCTCAGACTGACAAGCGATTCACGCTCGGGCGAGCGAATTTGCTGATCGATCTTGATCGCCAAGTTGCCATTGGACTGCCCGAGCCGGCCCCGAAGAACCGGCACGCCCTCCGCCCGCACAGTGACGCGCTCGGGAATCTCCACCGGAATGATGTCGCCCGCCTTCATCCGCATCAGGTCCTTGAGCCCGACCGTGACCTCCGTGAGGGTGGAAGAGAGATTCACGTCCGCCGTCTTCATTTCCTCGCGGAGGGAACGTATCCACCGCTCATCCACCTCGTTGCGGTCACTCTGCACCCCGGCATCCAGAATCTCGCGGATGGGCTCGATCATGGTGTAGGGCAGGGTGACGTGGAAATCCCCACCGCCCCCGTCCAGTTCCACATGGAAGCGTGAGACCACCACCACTTCCGAGGGCGAGACGATGTTGGCGAACTGCGGGTTCACCTCCATGTTCATGTACTCGAAATCCACCGGCAGCACCGGATTCCACGCGTTGCGCAGGTCCGAGAAGGCCTGATCCACGACCATGCGGATCACCCGACTCTCGGTTGCCGTGAACTCCCGGCCCTCGATCTTGGTGAAGAAGCGCCCGTCGCCGCCGAAGAAGTTGTCGACAACGATGAACACCAGCTTGGGATCGAGAACGCAGAGAGCGGTTCCCCGCAGCGGGTTGATCTTCACGATGTTGAGACTCGTGGGAACGAACAGGGTGTGCACGTACTCCGAGAACTTCATCA
>JASFMS010000236.1:0-4618 GCA_050117435.1 Ectothiorhodospiraceae bacterium
GTGCAATCCGTAACGCCAACAAGGAGTCGGCGGCGACGCTGGGCTTCAGTTCGGCGCTGGCGGCGTACGGTGCCTTCTTCATCCCCAAGGCCTACGGCACCTCGATAGAGCTGACCGGCGGGCCGACGGCGGCGCTGTACGCCTTCGTGGCCTACTACATCACCTGCGTGGTGGTGACCTGGTGGTTCTACAGCCGCCGCAACGCGGAAATCGAATGCTGAAGGGCTACCCCGGGTGCCGGGCGACGGCCCGGCCCCTTTCGAAACCCGGTACCGGCCACCGTGCCGGTCCGGGTTTTAAGGAAACGCAGCGGCGCGCGGGATCTAATCAGAGGCGTGCGAGATCTAATCAGCGTTTCCTCAACGCAAGACTGAGCTCGGTAAACAGGGGTTAAACGATGAGTCACTTCCTCGATCGGCTGATGTTCTTCAAGAAGGTGCAGAGCACCTTCTCGGACGGCCACGGCCAGACCACGCTGGAGGACAGGTCCTGGGAAAAGGCCTATCGCCAGCGCTGGCAGCACGACAAGGTCGTGCGCTCCACCCACGGCGTGAACTGTACCGGCGCCTGTAGCTGGAAGATCTACGTCAAGGACGGGCTGGTTACCTGGGAGACGCAGCAGACGGACTATCCGCGTACGCGGCCCGATCTGCCCAACCACGAGCCCCGCGGCTGCCCTCGCGGCGCCAGCTATTCCTGGTACATCTACAGCGCCAACCGCCTGAAGTACCCGATGATGCGCGGCCGGTTGCTGCGGCTCTGGCGTGACGCCAAGGACCGCCACAGCGACCCGGTGCAGGCGTGGGCGTCCATTGTGGAGGACCCCGAGAAGTCCCGGGACTACAAGTCCAAGCGGGGACTTGGCGGTCTCGTGCGCTCGACCTGGGAGGAAGTGAACGAGGTTGTTGCGGCGGCCAATGCCTATACGGCGAAGACCTATGGTCCGGACCGCATCATCGGTTTCTCGCCGATTCCGGCCATGTCCATGGTTTCCTACGCCGCTGGCAGTCGTTATCTGTCCCTCATCGGTGGTGTCTGCCTGTCCTTCTATGACTGGTACTGCGATCTGCCTCCCAGCTCGCCAATGACCTGGGGCGAGCAGACGGACGTTCCCGAGTCCGCGGACTGGTACAACGCCAAGTTCATCATGATGTGGGGCTCCAACGTGCCGCAGACGCGCACGCCGGATGCCCACTTCATGACCGAAGCCCGTTACAACGGCACCAAAATCGTCACGGTTTCCCCGGACTACGCGGAAAACACCAAGTTCGGCGACCTGTGGCTTTCCCCCAAGCAGGGCACCGACGCGGCCCTGGCCATGGCACTTGGCCACGTGATCCTCAAGGAGTTTCACGTCGACAAACAGGATCCGTATTTCACGGACTACTGCCGGCAGTACACCGACATGCCCATGCTGGTGCAGCTTACCGACGAGGGCCGCGGCCTTGCGCCGGGGCGTTTCCTTCGGGCCAGTGACATCAAGAACGGCCTGGGCCAGGACAAGCAGGCGGACTGGAAGACGCTGGCCTTCGACGAGACCTCCGGCGATCTGGTCTGCCCGCGCGGCTCCATTGGCTTCCGCTGGGACGAGAGCGGCCACTGGAATCTGGAGGAGAAGGACGCGGCGGACCGGGACGTGAAGCTGCGCATGAGCCTGCTCGACCAGCGTGATGATGTGGCGACGGTGTCGTTCCCGTACTTCGGCGGCATCGAGCACGAGTTCTTCGAGCACAACGACCAGTCCGGCGGGGTGCTGGAGCGCAAGGTGCCGGTGAAGCGGGTGAAGCTCGCGGACGGCAGTGAGGCGCTGGTTGCCTCGGTGTTCGACCTGATGGCCGCCCACTACGGCGTGGACCGGGGTCTGGACGACGACAACTGCCCGAAGTCCTACGACGACGACATGCCCTACACGCCGGCCTGGCAGGAGAAGATCACCAGCGTCAAGGCGGAGCACGTGGTTCGCGTCGCCAGGGAGTTTGCCGACAACGCCGCCAAGACCCGCGGCCGTTCCATGGTGATCCTGGGTGCCGGTCTGAACCACTGGTACCACATGGACATGAACTACCGCGGCATCATCAACATGCTGGTGATGTGCGGCTGCATCGGCCAGAGCGGGGGCGGGTGGGCCCATTACGTGGGCCAGGAGAAGCTGCGCCCGCAGACGGGCTGGCTGCCCGTCGCCTTTGCTCTCGACTGGGTGCGCCCGCCGCGGCACATGAACGGCACCTCGTTCTTCTACGCGCACACCGACCAGTGGCGCTACGAGAAGCTGGAGGTCAAGGAGATCCTCTCGCCGCTGGCCGATCCCGAGAACTGGACGGGCAGCCTCATCGACTACAACGTGCGCTCCGAGCGCATGGGGTGGTTGCCTTCGGCGCCTCAGCTGGGCCGCAATCCCCTGGAGATCGTCCGCGAGGCCGAGAAGGCCGGCAAGGACCCCAAGGAGTACGTGGTCGAACAGCTGAAGTCCGGCGACCTGCGCATGGCCTGCGAGGACCCGGACAACCCGGCGAACTTCCCGCGCAACATGTTCGTGTGGCGGTCCAATCTGCTGGGCTCCAGCGGCAAGGGCCACGAGTACTTCCTCAAGCACCTGCTGGGCACCGACGACGGCGTGCAGGGCAAGGAGCTCGGCGAGGAGGGCGTGCAGAAGCCCGCCGAAGTGGTCTGGAACGAGCAGGCGCCCGAAGGAAAGCTCGATCTCCTGGTGACGCTGGACTTCCGCATGTCCACCACCTGCCTGTACTCGGACGTGGTGCTGCCGACGGCCACCTGGTACGAGAAGAACGACCTCAACACCTCGGACATGCATCCGTTCATCCACCCGCTCTCCGAGGCGGTCGACCCCGCCTGGGAGTCCCGAAGCGACTGGGACATCTTCAAGGGCATCGCCCGGAAGTTCTCGGAGGTGGTTGACGGGCATCTCGGCGTCGAGAAGGACCTGGTGACCCTGCCGTTGCTCCACGACACGCCCGGAGAGCTGGGGCAGCCCTTCGACGTGCAGGAATGGAAGAAGGGCGAGTGCGATCCGGTTCCCGGCAAGACCATGCCCAATCTGCTTGTGGTCGAGCGGGACTACCCGCAGACCTTCAACCGGTTCACCTCCGTGGGGCCGCTGCTGGACAAGCTAGGCAACGGCGGCAAGGGCATTTCCTGGAACACCGAGCACGAGGTGGACTACCTGGGCCGGCTCAACGGCAAGCATCACGGGGATGGGGCCAACAACGGCCGACCGAAGATGGAAACCGCCATCGACGCCGCCGAGACCATCATGTCACTGGCGCCGGAGACCAACGGTCAGGTGGCGGTGAAGTCCTGGCAGGCGCTGTCGAAGTTCACCGGCCGCGAGCACGCCCACCTGGCGGAGCACGCCGAGCACGAGAAGATCCGGTTCCGGGACATTCAGGCCCAGCCGCGCAAGATCATCAGCTCGCCCACCTGGTCCGGCATCGAGGCGGAGGACGTCTGCTACAACGCCGGCTACACCAACGTCCACGAGCTGATCCCGTGGCGCACGCTCACCGGCCGCCAGCAGTTCTACCAGGACCATTCCTGGATGCGGGCCTTCGGCGAGGGCTTCGTCTCCTACCGGCCGCCGGTGAATACCAAGACCTGGAACGAGATCCTCAACAAGAAGCCGAACGGCAACACGGAGATCGTTCTGAACTGGATCACCCCGCACCAGAAATGGGGCATCCACAGCACCTACAGCGACAACCTCCTGATGCTCACGCTCTCTCGGGGCGGTCCGATCGTCTGGATCTCCGAAGTGGACGCGAAGAAGGCCGGCATCGAGGACAACGACTGGATCGAGGTCTTCAACGTCAACGGCGCCGTGGTCGCCCGGGCGGTGGTTTCACAGCGCGTTCGCGAGGGCATGGCGATGATGTACCACGCCCAGGAGCGCATCGTGAATACCCCCGGATCGGAGATCACCGGCAACCGGGGCGGCATCCACAATTCGGTCACCCGCGCCGTGGTGAAGCCGACGCACATGATCGGCGGCTACGCCCAGCAGAGCTACGGCTTCAACTACTACGGCACCGTGGGCTCCAACCGGGACGAATTCGTCGTCGTCCGCAAGATGGCGAAGGTCGACTGGCTGGAGGGTGATGACGAAAGCATTCTGGAACAGGAGTACACGCGATGAAGGTGCGTGCACAGATCGGCAAGGTCCTCAACCTGGACAAATGCATCGGCTGCCATACGTGCTCGGTGACGTGCAAGAACGTGTGGACCTCCCGCGAGGGCATGGAGTACGCGTGGTTCAACAACGTCGAGACCAAGCCGGGCATCGGCTACCCCAAGGAATGGGAGAACCAGGACCGCTGGAACGGCGGCTGGAAGCTCACCGGGCGTAACGGCGGCGGCAGACTGCAGCCGCGCATCGGCGGCCGTTGGCGGGTGCTGGCGAACATCTTCGCCAATCCGGATCTTCCGGAGATCGACGATTACTACGAGCCCTTCAACTTCGACTACCAGCGTCTGCACAACGCGCCGGAGTCCCGGGCGCAGCCGACGGCCAAGCCCTATTCGGCCATCACCGGCAAGCCCATGGACAAGATCGAGTGGGGCCCGAACTGGGAGGAAATCCTGGGCACGGAGTTCGAGAAGCGGG
>JASFMS010000237.1:0-4604 GCA_050117435.1 Ectothiorhodospiraceae bacterium
CGGTGGCGCAGTCGGTCTATCTGGTGGACTCACATCGTAAGCGTGAGCTGCTGGCCCATCTCATCGACACCAACAGCTGGGATCAGGTGCTGGTGTTCACCCGCACCAAACGCGGCGCCGACCGCCTGGCCAAGCAGCTCGACAAGGGGGGTATCCGGGCCACGGCCATTCACGGCAACAAGAGCCAGAACGCCCGCACCCGGGCGCTGAGCGAGTTCAAGCGGCGTTCGGTGCAGGCACTGGTGGCCACGGACGTGGCGGCCCGGGGGCTGGACATCGATCGCCTGCCCCACGTGGTCAACTATGAGTTGCCGGACAATCCCGCCGACTATGTGCACCGCATCGGCCGCACGGGCCGTGCCGGGGAATCGGGTGCCGCCGTATCCCTGGTCGGCGCTGCCGAGCGTGACCAGCTCAACGCCATTCGCCGGCTGGTGAAAGGGGAAATCCCGGCGCAGACGCTCACCGGGTTCGAGCCCAGCGAGAGTGCCGCCTCTGCCCCGAAACCGCCTCCGCGGGGCAATCGCCCGGCACGCGGTCGCAATCGGCGGAGGCAATAATCCGGCGGCGGCTGTAGCGCAGCAAGCGGGTTGCGGCCGCCGTTCGCAGGCGCAGACGTGGTCACGGAGATCGCGACGTGGGTATCCTGTGGATCCATGAGTGTCTGCAACTCCAGTGTCGCTCGCCTGGGTCGGCGCCCGGTGTCACCAAGCGCGTACCGTTCGGTATGAGCTTTTCGTTCCGACAGCTGCAGTACTTCGTCGCCGTCTCGGAGCTCGGTTCCATTTCGGCGGCGGCCCGGGAGCTGGCGGTTTCCCAGTCCACCGTCACCGAGTCCCTGAAGGATCTCGAGGTGGATCTGGGGGTCAGCCTGTTGGAGCGCCATGCCCGGGGGATGTCCCTTACCCACAAGGGCCACACCTTTCTTCGTCACGCCCAGCGTATTCTCGCCGAGATCAGCTACGCGCGCGGTGTGTTCGCCGAGGAGACCCAGGTCTCGGGCAACCTGAACATCGGGGTCACGTCGCTGGTGGCCGGCTATGCCCTGCCGGATCTGCTGGCCCGGTACCGGCGCGCCTATCCCGCCACCGCCGTCTCCGTCACGGAGGATATCCCGGAGTACCTCGAGCACTTCCTCCTCAACGGCGAACTGGACGTGGCCGTGCTTATCCTCTCGGCCCTGAACGAGACCTCCGCCTTCAACACCACTGTCATCGCGACCTACGACTTCCGGGTGTGGCTGCCCATGGGCCATCGCCTCGCCACCGCCAGCACCGTGGAGCGGAGCAGTCTGCTCGAGGAACGCTATGTGCTGCTGGAGTCCGACGAGGTGCGACTGGCGACGGGTGCGCTCTGGCAGGGTCTCGGCGGCAGCCCCCAGGTGGCGCTGCGGACGAGCTCCGTCGAGGCCGTGCGCAGCCTGGTGGGAACCGGTGCCGGCGTCTCGGTGTTGCCGGATCTCGTATACCGCCCCTGGTCCCTGGAGGGCGACCGGGTGGACGCCGTGGAGCTGGCCGATCCTCTGCCGGCGGTGGAGGTCGGGCTGGCATGGCGGCGCGGTGCGTCCGTGAGCGAGGCCGCGCGGGCGTTCATCGATCTGGCCCTCGAACATCCCGCCGCGCGTCACCGTTAAGGAAACGCTGAACAATTCCCGCGCGCCTCTGCGCTTCACAGTGGCGCTGTGGCAAGGCGGCGTTCGCCGTGAATGGCCGTAGCCCTTTACAAGAACGCCAACGCAGCCCACAGGGCCGCTGTGATGCGCCCATAGACCATCCGCTTCTGTGCTCGATTGGAGGGGAACCGACTGCGCTCGGACTGAGTTCGGCGGCCGACCGTCAGTGGGGCCGCACGAATTGTTCAGCGTTTCCTTAAGGCACGCGGCAATGGTTCCGCGTTTCCCTAACCTCGGAAATCCCGATACTTCCATTCGGTCACTTCAGGCTTTCACGGATTCACCGCGTCCCCGCCGATAAATTCGGTTTTTCCGATAACTATTTTCCTTTTTTTGCTGTGGCGATAGCTGCCGTCCTCCATATACTGAATCCGTATACGCGCTGCGAGTTCCGCAAGTGCGTGATTATCCGATAAGGATCCGGGAGGAGAGGATGAAGGCAGCATATGTGGCAGTAACCGCCGCCGCGACCCTGCTGTGTGCGATGCAGGCGCCGGCCGCGGACATGAAGCAGAAGATCGGCCCGGGCGAAGGCGAGGTGGCCATCGTTGCGTGGCCCGGCTACATCGAGCGGGGGGAGACGGACCCCAACTATGACTGGGTGACGGGCTTCGAGAAGGAGACCGGCTGCAAGGTCAGCGTCAAGACGGCCAATACCTCGGACGAAATGGTCGCGCTGATGAACGAGGGCGGTTTCGATCTCGTTACCGCCTCCGGCGATGCCTCCCTGCGCATCATCTACGGCAACCGCGTCCAGCCCATCAACACCGACCTTATCCCCAGCTGGGAGAAGGTGGACGACCGCCTGAAGAACGCCCCGTGGCACACGGTGGACGGTGTGCACTACGGCGTGCCCTATCAGTGGGGCGCCAACGTGCTGATGTACAACACCGAGGCGTTCAAGAACGATCCCCCCGAGAGCTGGAAGGTCGTCTTCGAGGAGATGACTCTCCCCGACGGCAAGTCCAACAAGGGCCGGGTCCAGGCCTTCGACGGTCCCATCTACATTGCCGATGCGGCTCTCTACCTCATGAGCCACCGACCGGAGCTGGGCATCAAGAGCCCCTACGAGCTCAACGACGAGCAGTACAAGGCCGCCCTGGACCTGCTGCGCCAGCAGCGGGAGATCGTTGGCCGCTACTGGCACGATGCCTTCGTGCAGATCGACGACTTCACCAACGAGGGCGTGGTTGCCTCTTCTTCCTGGCCGTTCCAGGTGAACCTGCTGCGCAGCCAGGGCCAGCCCATCGACAGCGTGATCCCCGAGGAGGGCGCGACGGGCTGGGCGGACACGACCATGATGCACGTGGACGCCCCGCACCCGAACTGTGCCTACAAGTGGATGGAGCACTCCCTGAACGCCAAGCTCCAGGGTGACCTGGCCTCCTGGTTCGGTTCCGTGCCGGTGAACCTCGACGCCTGCAGCGGCAACGAGCTGCTGGGCGAGGACGGCTGCAAGACCAACGGCCTGGAGTATTTCGATCGCATCCGTTTCTGGCGCACGCCCGTGTCCCAGTGCGATAGCCAGGATCGCTGCGTGCCCTACTACCGCTGGGTGACCGACTACATCGCCATACTCGGCGGCCGTTGACGCGGCGCATAGGGGCGCGGCCGCCGCTGGTGCGGCCGCGCCCGCGCCCGCGACCGGGACACTGAAATGCTGAGACAAGCCGTATTCGAGAAAACGACCGATAACGACGACAAGGCCTCACCCGTGACTAACGAGAATACGACAGCCGTGCGATTCGCCGGCGTCTGCCGGCACTTCGGGTCGGTACGGGCCGTCGACGACGTGGATCTGGACGTCAGGGAAGGCGAGTTCTTCGGCATGCTGGGGCCGTCGGGTTCGGGCAAAACCACGTGTCTGCGCCTGATCGCGGGGTTCGAGCAGCCGGACCGGGGGCATATCGAGATTTTCGGGCAGACGGCGGAGGGCGTGCCGCCGTACCGCCGGGCCGTGAACACCGTGTTTCAGGACTATGCCCTGTTCCCGCACATGAACGTGCTCGACAACGTGGCGTACGGGCTGATGATCCGCGGCGTCGCGAAAAAGCAGCGCCACGCGGCGGCCCGGGAAATGCTCGCCCTGGTCAAGCTGGCCGGGTTCGAGGATCGCCAGCCGGGCCAGCTCTCCGGCGGTCAGCGACAGCGGGTGGCGCTGGCGCGGGCGCTGGTCAATCACCCGAAGGTGCTGCTGCTTGACGAGCCGCTGGGGGCGCTGGATCTGAAGCTGCGCGAGCAGATGCAGGTCGAGCTCAAGTCCCTGCAGCGGGAATTGGGGGTCACCTTCGTGTTCGTCACCCACGACCAGGGCGAAGCCCTGTCCATGAGCGACCGGGTTGCGGTGTTCGATCATGGCCGCGTGGTGCAGGTAGGAACGCCCGACGAGATATACGAGCGCCCGCAGACCCGGTTCGTGGCGGATTTCGTTGGCTCCGCGAATATTCTCGAACCCGAGCTGTGTGAGCGCATCGGGGCTCCGGCTGGGCTGTGGAGCCTGCGCCCGGAGAAGATCGACTTCACTGGAGATGCTCCCAGCCGCGTCGACGGGGAAATCACCGTGCGCGCCACCGTGCGCAACATGCAGTACCAGGGCGCCACCCGGCGGTATCTCCTGGAGGTGGCCGACGGCTCGCTGTCCGCGGTTGTCCCCGCCGTCGCCACCGACGTGGCAGTGGGTGAATCGGTCTGCGTGCGCTGGCGTCTGGACGACATGCACCGAATGGTGGAGCGATGAACGCGCCGGCCGGTATCCCCGCCCTGCCCCGCGAAGGGGTATTGCGGCGTGCCTCGGACGTGCTGTTCCGGCGTCCGCGGTTGCTGATCTCGCTGCTGTTGCTGGCGCCGCTGCTGTGGATCGGCGTGGTGTACGTGGGCTCTCTTCTGGCTCTGTTGACCCAGAGCTTCTTTTCCATTGACGAGTTCACCGGTC
>JASFMS010000238.1:0-4602 GCA_050117435.1 Ectothiorhodospiraceae bacterium
TCGGTCACACGCCCGCGCAGCTTCCGGTAGACCCAGCTCGTATAGCCGGCGATCAACGGCAGGAATATCGCCGTGACGATCGTCATGGTGAACAGCGTGTCGCGGCTCGAGGTCGAGTCCCAAAGAGTCAGGCTGGCCGACGGATCAAGACTGGACGGCATGATGAACGGGAAAAGGCTGAGTCCCGCGGTGGCGATGATGCCGAGCACCGCCGCCGCCGTGGCAATGAAGGTGGCACCCTCCGCTCGCCGCACGCTGAACAACAGGGCCAGAATCGTGCCGGCATACCCGAGCAACGGCGCAGCTATCATCCATGGATAGCGCTCGTAGTTTGCTACCCACGCTCCGGCCTGCTGGATCACCGACTTGCGCAGCGGATCAGAAGGCCCGGAAGGGTCCACGGCGCTGGTAATCACGTAGCCATCCAGACCGTAGGCCACCCAGATACCACCAAGCGTGAACAGCACGAGAACGGCCAGAGCGCTCCAGGCCAGGATCCGCCGCGCCCTCTCGCGAACGTTGCCGTCGGTCTTCAGCCCCAGATAGGCGGCACCGTGCATGGTCAGCATCGCCAGCGACGTCAGTCCGCAGAGCAGCGCGAACGGATTGAGAAGGCCGAGCAGTCCGCCGTGGTAGAACAGCCTCAGCTCGTCGTTGTACTCGAACGGCACCCCCACAAGCAGATTGCCCACGGCCACGCCGAAGACGAGACTGGGCACAAAACCCGAGATGAACAGCGCCCCGTCCCAGGTCGCGCGCCAGCGGGTGTCCGCGATCTTGTTGCGGAAGTCGAAGCCCACCGGTCTCAGTATCAACGCCACGAGCACCAGCAGCATGGCGAAATAGAATCCCGAGAACGCCGCAGCGTATACCAGCGGAAAGGCCGCGAAACTCGCGCCGCCGGCGGTGATCAGCCAAACCTGATTGCCATCCCAGACCGGACCGATGCTGTTGATGGCCACTCGGCGCTCCGTGTCCGTGCGGGCCACCAACGGCAGCTGGGCGGCGATGCCGAGGTCGAAGCCGTCCATGACCGCGAAGCCCACCAGCAACGCCGCCATGAGGCCCCACCAGATCAGGCGCAGCACTTGGTAGTCGAATTCCATGATCAGGCCTCCGAAGTCGCCGTTGCCGCCCTCGGCGCCTCCTCCGGCGCCACGACCTGCTTGTGCAGGGCCCCTTCAGGTCCCATGCGGGCATAGCGGACCATCAGGAAACCATCCACCACCGCCAGCACGGAATAGAAAACGATGAACCCGATCAGGCTCGCCAGGACCATGCCGCCGGAAACGCTGGACGCGGCGATATGCGTCGGCAGGATGCCTTCGATGGCCCAGGGCTGACGGCCACCCTCGGCGGTGTACCACCCCAGCTCCGCCGCCAGCCACGGTAACGGCAGCGAGAACATGGCTACCCTCAGGAACCAGCGGTAGCGATCGAAACGCTGGGTCGCGGAGACGAAGAAGGCGAATGCGAACAGCGCGATGAAGAAGAACCCGAGACCCACCATGATCCGGAAGGTCCAGAACAGGACCGACACTGGTGGTATGGTCAGCTCCGCCGCCTTTTGGATATCCGTCTCCGTGGCCTGCAGGGGATCCTTCATGAACTGTTTGAGAAGTAGCGCGTAACCCAGGTTGTCCTGGTTTTCCTCCAATTGAACCTGAGCCGTTGTGTCGTCCGGGTTCTTGCGCAGCGTCTGCAACCCGCGATAGGCGATCAGCCCCGACCGCACGCGGTCCTTGGCGCGGTCCACAAGATCGTTGATCCCCATCACCTGCTGGTCCAGCGACCGGGTGGCGATCAGGCCGAGCATGTACGGAACGCGCACCGCGTAGTGCGTCTCCCGGTTCTGCACGTCGGGAATCCCGAACAGGGTGAAGCTTGCCGGCGCCGGCTCGGTCTCCCACATGGCCTCCATCGACGCCAGCTTCATCTTCTGGTGCTCCGTGGTCATATAGCCACTCTCGTCACCAAGCACCACTACAGACAGCGCCGATGCCAGACCGAAGCTCGCCGCCACCGCCAGGCTCCGCTTGGCGAAGGCCTGGTGGCGACCGCGAAGGAGGTAGTAGGCACTGATGGACAGCACGAACATCGCCCCGGTGACGTACCCGGCGCTAACGGTGTGCACGAACTTGGCCTGGGCCACCGGGTTGAAGATCACGTCGAAAATGCTCGTGACCTCCATACGCATGGTCTCCGGGTTGAACACAGCCCCGACGGGGTTCTGCATCCAGCCGTTGGCGATGAGAATCCACAAGGCGGAGAGATTGGACCCGAGCGCCACCAGCCACGTAACGGCCAGGTGCTGGCGGCGGCTGAGCCGATCCCAGCCGAAGATCATGAGCCCGACGAAGGTGGACTCGAGGAAGAACGCCATCAGCCCCTCGATGGCGAGGGGAACACCGAATATGTCGCCGACGTAGTGAGAGTAATAGGCCCAGTTGGTCCCGAACTGGAATTCCATGGTGATGCCGGTAGCCACTCCCATGGCGAAGTTGATGGCGAAGAGTTTTCCCCAGAACTTCGTCATGTCGCGCCAGATCTCGCGCCCCGTCATGACGAAGACGCTCTCCATGATCGCAAGAATGAACGCCAGCCCCAGCGTGAGCGGAACGAACAGGAAGTGGTACATGGCCGTCAGGCCGAACTGCACCCGTGACAACAGAACCGGATCAAGCTCCATCAGAGCTACCTCCCGATTGGTTTCATTTTGGAAACCGAGGTCTCGAACAAGTGATTGCCGACGTCGGAGGCCTTGACGTCGACCCGGTGTTCGGGACTGAAGAAGAGCGACCAGATCAACACCAGTGCCGCGATCTTGATGGTCAGGATGACCACGACTTCGCGCGTCAGGCGCCGGTCTCGGATTCGTGACATGGCATTCACCTCGCGACGCGGGAATTGGTCCCGGCTCGGCGAATCGATATGCGACGGGATGTTACCACACACCCCCCGGGGTATACAGGGTGGATTGCGGCACTGCAGCACGCGCGACCCCAAAGAAAGGCGGGCCGCACTGCGACCCGCCTGCCCGGCGGTCTCCCCATTGGACGTCAGCGACGCTCCCGGGTTCAACCCGGCAAGGTATACTCCCGCCGGATCTGCGGCAGGGGTTCAGTCCTGAGACGGCACGTTGCGGGTGAAACCGTCCTCGCGGTTCACCGGTATCTTGATGTAGCGCGTTCCGTTGTCCTCCGGGGGCGGCGCCTCTCCGCCTCGAATGTTCACCTGCACGGAGGGGATTATCAGGCCCGGCAGATCCAGCGTTGCGTCACGCTCTTCGCGGACCTTCACGAATTCCTCCGAGGAAACGCCGTCCCGGACGTGGATGTTCTCGCGCCGCTGGGCGCCGACGGTGGTCTCCCAGCGATACTCGCGGCCATTAGGCCGGTAGTCGTGAAGCACGAACAGTCGGGTATCGTCGGGCAACTCGTAGAGGCGGGTGATGGACTCGTACAGGGTCGCCGCGCTCCCGCCGGGGAAATCGCACCGCGCGGTGCCGCCATCCGGCATGAAGAGGCTGTCCCCGACGAAGACGGCGTCGCCGATCAGATAGCTCACGCTGTCCGGCGTGTGCCCCGCCGTCGGTATGACCCGGGCCGGGATATTGCCGACGTGAAACGTCTCCCCGTCGGCGAACAGATGGTCGAAGGGCGAACCGTCGGTAAGGTAGCCGCGCTCCAGGTTGAATACCGTTTTGAAGTGCTGCTGAACCGCCCGTATCCCCTCACCGATAGCGGTACGTCCACCCAGTTCGCGCTTGATGTGGGAGCCGGCCGCCAGATGATCGGCATGGGCATGGGTTTCCAGCACCCAGTCCACCGTGAGGTCCCGCTCTCTGACGAATTCGATGATGGCGTCCGCCGACTCCGTGGAGAGTCGGCCCGCGCTTTCGTCGAAGTTCAGCACCGAATCGATAACCGCCGCGCGACGCGTTTCCGGATCCCATACCACATAGGAGAACGTGGACGTGGGTTCGTGGAGAAAGTGTTGTACCTCTGGCTTTGCGCTCATGACCGGCGCCTCCGCGGATTGATGGCCTTAGATTTGTAATATGCATATGTCGCATCCTATTGCGCCCCACCGGCAAGAACCGGCGCCGGGACGCCCCCGAACACGTCCTCCAGCGCGAGGGCAATCGCCAGAAGCCGTCGATCGCTGCCCTCGGGGCCATCCAGTTCCAGCCCCACGGGCAGACCCTCCGGAGTCAGGCCACAGGGCAGGCTCAACCCCGGGATACCCGCATTGCTGCCAGGATCCGTGTTGCGTATGTAGGTGGGAAACGTCGGGACATCCACACCGTTGAGCCGCACAGTCTGCACGCTGCCCTCGATGAGCCGTGCCGGCAGCGGCGTGGTTGGAAAAACAACGGCTTCCACTCTCTGCTTGCGGAAGTAGTCGCGATACAGCTGCTGCAATTGCGGGCGGTAGACGTCCATGGCCTGACGGTAGGCATTTTCGGATATGGCGTCGTCCTCGGTACCGACCTCCAGGTCGTCGCCGATCGCCGCGCCGAGAGCCCCGGCCACGTCGGGGCTGGCCACGCCCTGCACCACATCCTGAAGACTGGCGCTGGCCGACGACGCCGTCAGGTAT
>JASFMS010000239.1:0-4583 GCA_050117435.1 Ectothiorhodospiraceae bacterium
CGTCGAGCGGCTGAACCTCGGCGGGTCGGTGGTCGGAAACCCGGACCACGACCTGGCTCTTGTCGTCCAGCTCGACGAGCTGACTGTTCAGGCCGTTCTTCAGCACGTCATCGCTGAAGGCGGCCTTCAGCACCTTGGGATTGGCCGCCACACCGTCACTGCTGCCCTGACGGGAGACCCACCCGGAATGTTCCACCTTGACGCCCACCGCCTCGGCGGCCGGCTGCAGGCTGTCCGGATTTTCGTAGGCCAGGTTGGCCATTTTATTGCCGAGCTCCAATAGCCGGTTGGCGGCCTTCTCCTTGGCAACGTGCTTGCGAATCTCATCCTTGACCTCGGCAAACGGCTTCGTCGTGGGCGGCTGTATATCCGTCACCTCTATGAGGTGCCAACCGAATTTCGTCCGCACCGGCTCGCTGACCTTCCCCTTCGGCAGCGAAAAGGCCACCTTCTCGAAAGGCGCAACCGTATCCCCTTTGCGAATATACCCGAGACTGCCGCCGTCCTTCTTGGAACCCGGGTCCTCGGAGACGTCCCGAGCCACGTCGGCAAAGCTTGCATCGCCCTGGACGATGCGCTGACGCGCCTTTTCGATGCGCTCCTTGGCGGCCGCGACCGCAGCGTCATCGGCGTCCTGCGGAACCTGAACGAGGATGTGACTGACTTTGCGCTGACCCGGTTGGGTGTACTTGGTGTCCTTCACCTGCTCGTAGCGGTCCTTGAGCTCCTCATCGGATACCTTGATCTGGCCGCTGAGCGTCTCGGGGCTGAGCTCGATGTAGGAGAGCTTGACCTGTTCAGGCCGCTGGAAGGCGTCGCGGTGTTTGTCGTAGTACGTTTTGATGTCCTTGTCGCCGACGTCCACCTGGTCGCGGAAGCTCGCGGCCTTGATCCGGATCCACGACAGCTGCCGCTTCTGCATCTGCAGGGCAACGAATCTGGCCAGATCGCGATTGGTGACCACGGCGCTGCCCGCCACGGCCTGCTGTAGCTGATTCACCATCTGGTCGTGACGCAGCCGCGATTCGTACTGATCCGGCGTCATGCCGTTCTGCTTCAGCACGTTGCGATAACGGTCCGGGGAGAATTTGCCGTCCACCTGGAAGAACTGCTGCTGACGGATCACCGCGAGAAGGGCGTCGTTGCTGATCTGAAAGCCGTTGTTGCGCACGAAGTCCGAAAGGACCGCCTGATTGATGAGCTGGTCCAGCGCCTGTCGGCGCATCGTCGACTCGTCGAACATGGCGGGATCGTAGCGGTCCTTCAGCATCTGCCGAAGGCGGTTTTGCTGCTGCTGGTAGGCGTTGTCCAGCGCCGTGCGGGTGATGTCGTTGCCGTTCACCTGCGCAACCGCCGGGTTGCTGCCGCCGGTAAAGTAGTTGTAGACGCCGAACAGCGCGAAGGGAACGATCAGAAGGCCGATGATGACGTACGCGATCCAACCCTTGGTGTTGTCGCGAATGGATTGAAGCATGACTCGGCTACCCGTCCTTGCCTTGTTCTGGAAGCGTCTCCCCGTCGCCCTCGCCGTGCGGCCGCCCGGCGCGGATTACGGGCCCTGAAAAACAAAAAGGCGCCGTTTTGGCGCCTTCCTGTGCTGGGAAAAGTGGCGGAGCGGACGGGACTCGAACCCGCGACCTCCGGCGTGACAGGCCGGCATTCTAACCAGCTGAACTACCGCTCCGTTTCCTTTGGTGGGTGGTGAGGGGATCGAACCCCCGACATTCGCCTTGTAAGGGCGACGCTCTCCCAGCTGAGCTAACCACCCCGCGCAAGAGGCCGCTTAGTTTACTGCATCCTTAAGCGCCTTGCCAGCCTTAAATCCAGGCACTTTCGACGCCGGGATGGTGATGGTCTGGCCGGTGCGCGGATTGCGGCCCGTGCGGGAAGCGCGCTCCCGGACGGTGAAGGTGCCGAATCCCACCAGCGTAACCTGATCGCCCTCTTTCAGCGCGTCGGTTACGGACTCCACGAACGCGTCGATGGCGCGACTCGCAGCAGCCTTGGAGATGTCGGCGGACCGCGCAACGGCTTCGATCAGTTCCGACTTGTTCATTCGTATGTTCCCCTTGGTGTTCTTTCTCTGGACCAACGAGTTCCCCTGGGCGCCGCCATTGGCGATGCGGCCTGTTCTTCGTGGCCAGCACCCTGGGCATGCTAGCGTTCCCGCCACCAGAGAACAATATTGACATTTCCGGCGACTACTGCGTTTGGCCCCCAAGCGCAGATCAGAACACTTTTAACCGGGCCGTGGGGCCCCTTTACGGACCGCAGCGCCGTTCACGCCGCTGGTGCGCAGTTTATAGCAAGGGGTTTTCCGGGGTGTCAACAAAAGGTAATGCTGGTGCGGCATGGGTCCGCACTGTGCACGGAGCCTGCAGGCGTCCCCGCGTCCGCGGGAGACACGACAAAAATCTCGAAAACGGAAAGACTGCAGGAGGGGCGATGGGCGGCCAGGGTCGCGCGCCCCATCGCGTCGGCGAATAACGACCTGTGAGGCGCTCTCGGCCGTTCCCACAGCCCGGACGGCAGGCCGGGCCCGCTGCGCCGGCGCCGTGACATCAGAACGGCGCCAGCGCCCGCGTGGCCGGTCAGTGCGGGCGAACCACGGCTCGCTTCTTCCGCCCCTTCCGCGGCGGCTCCTCCTCTTCCTTGGCGGACTCCGGCTCCGGCAACGGCGTCGGCTGCCCGGCAAGAGCCACTTCCAGGACCTCGTCGATCCACCGCACTGGCCGCACGTCGAGTTTGCCCTTGATATCCTTGGAGATGTCCGCAAGATCCTTGCGGTTCTCCTCGGGAATGAGCACGGTCTTGATACCGCCGCGCAGCGCCGCCAACAGCTTTTCCTTCAATCCGCCGATGGGCAGAACTTCGCCGCGCAGCGTGATTTCACCGGTCATCGCGACGTCCGCACGCACCGGGATGTTGGTCAGCGCAGAGACCAGTGCCGTGCACATGCCGCTGCCGGCGCTCGGGCCGTCCTTGGGTATGGCGCCTTCCGGCACGTGGATGTGCACGTCGACGTTCTGATGGAAGTCCGGGTCGATCCCGAGAGAACGGGCGCGACTGCGGACGATGGTCATCGCCGTCTGAATCGACTCGCGCATGACCTCGCCGAGCTGACCGGTGTTCGTGAGCTTGCCCTTGCCGGGAACAATGGCGGTTTCGATGGTAAGGAGCTCGCCGCCAACTTCGGTCCACGCGAGACCGGTGACTCGGCCCACCTGGTCCTCGTCTTCGGCGATGCCGTAGCGGTAGCGCCGCACGCCGAGGTATTTGTCCAGGTTCTGCGTTGTCACATGGATCTTCTTGCCCTTCGGCTGCAGAAGTATTCCCTTCACCACCTTCCGGCAGACCTTGGCAATCTCCCGCTCCAGGTTTCGCACACCGGCCTCGCGGGTGTAGAAGCGGATTACGTCCCGAACGGCATTCTCGCTGATCTCGATCTCGCTCTTGCGCAGGCCGTTGGCTTTGATCTGCTTGGGAATCAGGTACCGCTGGGCGATGTTGAGCTTTTCCTCCTCCGTATAGCCCGGTAGCCGTATCACTTCCATGCGATCAAGCAGCGGCGCGGGAATGTTCATCGTGTTGGCCGTGCACACGAAGAGCACGTCGGAAAGGTCGAAATCCACCTCCAGGTAGTGGTCGTTGAAGGTGGAGTTCTGCTCCGGATCAAGCACCTCCAGTAGCGCGGAGGCAGGATCGCCACGGAAGTCCATGGCCATCTTGTCCACCTCGTCCAGCAGGAAGAGGGGGTTGCGGCTTCCGGCCTTGGACAGCTTCTGGATGATCTTGCCGGGCAGCGACCCTATATAGGTGCGCCGATGGCCGCGGATCTCCGCCTCGTCGCGCACGCCGCCGAGCGCCATGCGAACGAACTTGCGGTTGATGGCTCGGGCCACGGACTGTCCCAGGGAGGTCTTGCCCACACCGGGCGGCCCAACAAGGCACAGAATGGGTCCCTTGAGCTTACGTACCCGTTGCTGCACGGCCAGGTACTCGACGATGCGTTCCTTGACCTTCTCCAGGCCGTAATGATCCGCATCCAGAATTTCCTCGGCGCGATTGAGGTCGTGCCGCACCCGGGTCTTTTTCTTCCACGGAACGCTGACCATCCACTCCAGATAGTTGCGAACCACCGTAGCTTCGGCGGACATGGGCGACATCAGCTTGAGCTTGTTCAGCTCCTGGTCGGCCTTTTCCCGAGCCTCTTTGGGCATGCCCGCGTCGTTGATCTTCTTTTCAAGATCCTCGATCTCGTTGGGCACGTCCTCCAGCTCACCCAGCTCCTTCTGGATGGCCTTCATCTGCTCATTGAGGTAATACTCCCGCTGCGACTTCTCCATCTGTTGCTTGACGCGGCCGCGGATGCGCTTCTCCACCTGGAGAATGTCGAGCTCTCCCTCGATCAGCCCCATCAGGTGCTCAAGCCGGGCGCGCACGTCCTCGATCTCGAGAACCTTCTGTTTCTCTTCGATCTTGAGGCTCATGTGGGCGGCGATGGTGTCAGCCAGACGGCCCGGCTCATCGATCCCCTGAAGGGAAGAGAGGATCTCCGGAGGTACCTTCTTGTTCAGCTTTAC
>JASFMS010000240.1:0-4580 GCA_050117435.1 Ectothiorhodospiraceae bacterium
GCCACGATCTCCACGCCCTCCGTGTGGCCGATGGCCTGCAGCAGCGCCTCCCGGAAATCGTCCGCGGCCGCCGGCAGCACCCCCGGCGCGCGATGCAGCTCGATATCCACGCTGGGCAGCTCCGGCAGCCCGTCCGCCGCGTCCAGGACTCGACAGCCCTCCGGCACCGAACGCGGCGTCTTGACCGTTGCCGCCAGCCCCGCCTGCACCGCGAGATTGATGCCGGTGGGATTCTGGCTGGTGTACACCACCCGCCAGTCGCGCCCGGCGCGGCTCAACGCCGAGAAGGCCTGCGCCCGGTAGGTGCAGCCCTCCGGGTTGACGGCCATGGGCAGTGGTTCCGACGGGTCGGGGACGAAGTCCTGGTGACCCACCCAGACCAGCGGCTCCCGGGCGACGACCTCGCCGGTCTTGGTGTGCCGGTGCCGAATGGCCAGCGCCAGGTCGAGCAGCCCGTCCTCGAGCCGGCGGATAAGCACGGTGCTGAGGTCGCAGATCACCTCCAGGTGGACTTCCGGGTGCTCGCGGGTGAACCCCGCCAGCACCTCCGGCAGATAGGCCAGCGCCTGCTCCTCGGAGAGGCCGAAGCGGATCTGCTGCGGCTTCACGCTCTGCCCCACCGCATCTTCCGCGTCCTCCTGCAGCCTCAGGATGCGTCGCGCATAGGGCAGAAACGTACCGCCGCCGTCCGTGAGGGCCACGGAGCGGCTGGTGCGGTTGAAAAGAGGCTCGCCGAGGCGCTCTTCCAGACGCTTGATCTGGAGGCTGACGGCGGACTGGGTGCGATTGAGACGGCGGGCGGCGGCGCTGAAGCCACTGCTTTCCGCGACGGCGATGAAGGCACGCAGCAGATCGGTATCCATAACGCGGCTCGATCATCTATGAGAGATGAATATCGATCATATTAAATTAAATCGTTTCAATTATCGATAACCACTTCCTACCATGCGTACGAACTCTGGAGAAGGACGAAGAGGACTTCCCATGACTGTTGCAGAAGCGCAGAAGAAACCGACCGACGATCTCGACCGCGTCGTCGACCTGGACACCTACCCCATCAACAACCTGGAGAGCGAAGCCGGCCGGTCGCTGCTGGAGCGCTGCCGGGCCCAGCTGCAGGACGACGGTTGCGTGGTGCTCAAAGGCTTCATCCGCCCGGAGGCGCTGAACGCCATCCGGCGCGAGACCGAGGAGCTGGCGCCGCGGGCCCATTACAACGAGACTCATACCAACCCGTACAACTCCGACGGCGACCCGTCGCTGCCGGACAGCCATCCGAAGAACGTCTTCGGCGACCGCACCAACGGCTTCGTCGCCGGTGACCTGATCGCCGACGGCACCGCGATCCGCCGCGTCTACCATGACCCGAACTTCCAGGCCTTCGTGGCCGCCGCCATGGACGAGCCGCAGCTCTACGAGTACGCCGATCCGCTGGCGGGACTGGTGATCAACGTGCTGCGCGATGGCTGCCAGCACCCGTGGCACTACGACACCAACGAGTTCATCGTCACCATGATGACCAAGAAGTCCGACGGCGGCGGTCAGTTCGAGTACTGCCCCCGCATCCGCAACCCCCACGACGAGAACTTCGAGGGGGTTCAGAAGGTGCTGGAGGGCGACCGCGAGCCGGTCAAGAGCCTGGAGCTTGAGCCCGGCGACCTGCAGATCTTCTACGGGCGCTATTCCCTGCACCGTGTTGCACGGGTAAAAGGCGAGCGTGAGCGCCACACGGTGATCTTCGGCTACGCCAAGGAGCCGGGCTTCATCGGCCGCGCCGAGCGGGCCAAGCGCATCTTCGGGCGCATGGCGCCGGTGCACGAGCGCCAGCTCGAAGAGGGTCTCGAACGCTCCGACAATCTCGCCGACTGAGGGGCATCCCTACTCATGGACGCACACAAATACCCTCACATCGAACTGCCCGAAACCGGCCTGCCGATCACCCCATCGGCGCCGGTGGGCAACAACGACAGCGTACCCACCGCCTTCGACCCCAAGGCCCTGCGCGCCGGGCGCCTGCGCCGGCTGCGCGAGATGATGGCGGAGAAGGGCTACGCCGCCGTGGTGCTGTTCGACCCGTACAACCAGCGCTACGCCACCGGCTCGCGCAACATGTTCGGGTACTTCCTGCGCAACTCCACGCGCTACATCTACGTGCCCCTGGAAGGGCCCGTGATCCTGTTCGAGTACCCGGGCAGCGCCCACGTCTCCACCTGGCTGGAGACCATCGACGAGTCCCGCACCTCTAAAGTGGTGTGGTCCGCCGTCAACCAGCGCGACAACCTCAACTCCGACCCCTTCGCCCGGGAGATCGCCGACCTGGTGCGCCAGCACGGCGGCGGCAACCTGCACGTGGGGCTCGACCGCTGCTCGCACATCCTCGCCCTGTCCCTGGAGGCCCAGGGGCTGACCGTGGGCGACTGCATGCAGGACACGCTGCACTGCCGGCGCCTGAAGACCCCGGAAGAGGTGGCCTGCCTGGCCCAGTCCATGGCCGCCACAGAAGGTGCGGTCGCGGATGTGGAGGCGGCCATCAAGCCCGGCGTCAGCGAGACGGACCTGTTCGCCACCATGTACGGTAGCGTCATCCGCAACGGCGGCGAGTTCATCGAGACCCGCCTGCTCAACTCGGGGCCGCGTACCAACCCCTGGTTCAACGAGGCCAGCGACCGCATCGTCAGGCCCGGTGAGCTGGTGGCCATGGACAGCGACACCATCGGCGTCAGTGGCTACTACTCCGACTTCTCCCGCACCTTCCACGTGGGTCCGGGCCGTCCCACGGGCTACCAGCAGAGCCTCTACCAGATGGCCTGGGAACAGGTGCACCACAACATCGCCATCCTCAAGCCCTGGATGTCCTTCCGGGAGATCGCCGAGCGCGCGTGGCGCATCCCGGAGCGCTTCCTTGACCGGCGCTACCCGTCCATCATCCACGGCGTCGGAATGCACGGCGAGACGCCGCTGGTGGCCCACGCCATGGATCTGGACCGCTTCACCGGCGACGGCACCCTGGAGCCGGGCATGGTGGTGAGCGTGGAGAGCTACATCGGCGAGGTGGACGGCCCGGAGGGCGTCAAGCTCGAGGAAGAGGTGCTGATCACCGACACGGGCGTGGAGATGCTCTCCCGCTACCCGTTCGACGAGGCGCTTCTCGGCCGGCACGTGTGACAGTGGGCCGGCACGTGCGAACATAGGGCTTTCACGAACCAACTCAGCCCAGCCCGTGTCGGACCCGAACCACAACGGGAGCCCGCGGCAGGTCGGCTTTCTGCTCCTGCCGCGGTTCTCCATGATGTCCTTCGCCGCCACCGTCGAGCCCCTGCGCATGGCGAACCGCCTTGCCGGCGAGACGCTCTACGAGTGGCCGCTGTACAGCCTGGACGACGAACCCGTCCCGGCCAGCAACGGCATGCTGTTCCCGCCCACCCGTACCTTCGGCGACGCGGAGGGCCTGCACACCCTGTTCGTGGTGGCCGGCTACGACGCCTCCACCGTGCACTCCGACGCCCTCAACGACTGGCTGCGCCAGCTCGCGCGCAGCAGCGTCCGGCTGGGCGCCACCTCCACCGGCACGCTGCTCCTGGCCCGCGCCGGCGTGCTGGACCACCGCCGCTGCACCATCCACTGGGAGAACGCGGACAGCCTGCAGGAGGAATTCCCGCTGCTGTTCGTCACCAACGAGCTCTACGAAATGGACGGCAACGTCCTCACCTGCTGCGGCGGCGTCGCCGGCCTGGACATGATGCTGCACACCATCGCCCTGGACCACGGCGAGGCGCTTGCCAACGCGGTGGCGGAACAGAACATCCACCCCAGCATCCGCCCGGCCCACGCCGCCCAGCGCATGTCCCTGCAACGCAAGCACGGCATCACCCACCCGCGACTGCTGCGCGCCGTGGAGCTGATGCGCGAGCACCTGGAAGAGATCATCACCTGCGCGGAGATCGCCGAGCGTGCCGGTGTCTCGGCCCGTCAGCTGGAGCGGCTGTTCCGCAATCATTTCGAGCGCTCGCCGGCGCGTTTCTACCTGGAGCTGCGCCTGGAAAAGGCCCAGCACCTGGTGCACCAGTCCACCCTGCCCGTCGTGCAGATCGCCTCCGCCTGCGGCTTCGCCTCTTCCTCGCACCTCGCGCGCTGCTACCGCCAGGTCTATGGCGTCACCCCGTCCGAGGCACGGAACGCAGCGCCCAACAGCGCGTAGCCGCTTTTCCTGCTAGAACCGCCTTTTCTAATCATTCCGGTCAGCTCAGGGTGCACCTGGCGGACGCTATGGACTGATTTACCAAATTATTTCAGGCGGATTTCTCGATACCCAAGAAATATGCATCATGGCGCGTTGTCTACGCTGGTAGCGACTGCGGCCTCGGGCCGTGCCCGGCCGATCCGGTACCAACGCAACGTCGAGGTGGTTCCATGAACTTCGAGAAGCCGTCCATCTTCTCCCACCCCCTGTACCAGAAGGTCAACGAGGCCTACCGCACGGACGAGGCGGCCCACGTCTCCATGCTGCTCGGGGAGGCCGATCTCCCCGCCGAGGCGAAGGAACGCATCGCCGATCGCGCCCGGGAGCTGGTGCGCGAGGT
>JASFMS010000241.1:0-4574 GCA_050117435.1 Ectothiorhodospiraceae bacterium
CTGGGCCGCGAGCTCGGCGTTCTCTCGGGCACGGCGTGCGAGCATGGCGCCGACCAGCGCGGTGGCGAACGTGCCGATGCCCAGCATGGCGACGCGTGTGTAGCCGCCGCCGGGTGCCGTCCCGGCGAGCTGTGCCAGAACCTGTTCTGTGAGAAGAGCTACGGTGGCGACGGCTGCGAAGAACGCGCCAAGCCTTGCGCCCGTAAGCAGACTGCCGCCGGCGACGGCGACCAGGATAAGCACTTCCAGCCCCAGTTCGTTGGCGGCCGTGGCGTGGATCAGGAGTGTGATCGCCAGGATGTCGGCCAGTATCTGGGCGTATACCTGAACGAGGAAGGCCGGGCGGTGGGCGATGGCCAGTAACAACGCCAAGGCGGCGAAACCGAGGTAGCCGAACGCGGTGCGAAGGAACAGCTCCGGTTGCTGGACAGGCAGCACGTCCGTATTCCGGGTTACCGCAAAGCCGGTAATCAGAATCACCGCCAGGACCAGGCGATAGGTGCAGAGCACCCGCAGCGGTCGCCATGTGTGGGCGTCACCGCTCCACTGTGTCTCGGCCGTGGGTTCGTTCAAGGTTAGTGAGTTCGTCGTTTCGATGATTCGCCCCGTCTATCCCTGAAAGTCCGCGCATCATATATCAGCAGGCGCCGTGACGTCCGCCGGTCGGAAAGCCCAGCACAGATCAAAGCGAGACCACGAGCCGCCGCCCGCCGTTATCGTGTCGCCGTTTGCGGTATCCGCCTGATTAGTAACCGCCTTGTCAGCGTTCGTCTGCGACCTGTGTCCCGTTACGCCAAGTGCGGCGAAGACACACGGCGTGGGCCGCTTTGAACTGATGAGGACTTTGATAGAGAATACCGTGTCTTTTTCACGGAGGTAGGGCGCAGATGAATCTCCACGAATTCCAGGCGAAACACCTCTTTTCGCAGTACGGCATTCCGATTCCCCAGGGCTACGTCGCCCGCTCGGTCGAGGAAGCGCGCAAAGCTGCCGAGAGCCTCGGTGGCGACGTCTGGGTGGTCAAGGCCCAGGTTCATGCCGGTGGCCGGGGCAAGGCCGGCGGCGTGCAGCTGGCGAAGAGCCGCGAAGAGGTGGCGCAGTACACCGAGCAGATGCTCGGCGAGCGGCTGGTGACGCACCAGACCGACGAACACGGCCTTCCCATCAACTCGGTGATGATCGAGCAGGGGCTCAACATCGAGCGCGAGCTCTATCTCGGCGCGCTGGTGGACCGCGCCAGCAAGCGCGTGGTGTTCATGGGCTCCGCCGCCGGTGGCATGGACATCGAGGAGGTGGCTGCCACCGAGCCGGAGAAGATCCTCACCGTGAAGGTGAACCCGGTCGCGGGCCTTCAGGCCTACCAGTGCCGGCAGATGGGCTTCGGCCTGGGGCTGGATCCCAAGCAGATCAAGCAGCTTACCAAGGTGATGATGGGGCTCTACAAGAGCTTCATGGAGCGGGATCTCTCGCTCATCGAGATCAACCCGCTGATCGTCACCGCCGAGGGTGAGCTTCTCGCGCTGGACGCCAAGATCAATGTCGACGACAACGCCGTCGAGGTGGGCCGCCAGCCCGAAATCGCCGACATGTGGGACCGCTCCCAGGAGGACGAGACCGAGGTGCGCGCCGCGCAGCACGGCCTCAACTACATCACCCTGGACGGCAACATCGGCTGCATGGTCAACGGTGCCGGGCTTGCCATGGCGACCATGGACGTGATCAAGCTGCACGGCGGCGAGCCGGCGAACTTCCTGGACGTGGGCGGCGGCACCAACAAGGAGCGTGTCACCGAGGCGTTCAAGATCATTTCGTCCAGCCCGGACGTCAAGGGCATCCTCGTCAACATCTTCGGGGGTATCGTCCGCTGCGACATGATTGCCGAGGGCATCATCGCCGCGGTTAAGGAGGTCGGTGTGAGCGTGCCCGTGGTCGCGCGCCTGGAAGGCACCAACGTCGACCAGGGCAAGGAACTGCTGGCCAACAGCGGACTGGACATCATCACCGCCGACGACCTGACCGACGGCGCCAAGAAGGTGGTTGGCGCCGTCCAGGCGTGAAGCGACACCCGGACAGGAACGAGGATTCGACACTATGAGCATTCTTGTCGACAAGAACACCAAGGTCATCGTCCAGGGGTTCACCGGCAAGCAGGGTACCTTCCACGCCGAGCAGTGCATCGAGTACGGCACCAACGTCGTCGGCGGCGTGACGCCGGGACGCGGCGGTGAGAAGCACCTGGACCGGCCGGTGTTCAACACCGTGAAGGACGCCGTGGCGGAAACCGGCGCCAACGCCTCGATGATCTATGTGCCGGCCGCATTCGCGGCGGACGCCATCCTCGAGGCCGCCGAGGGCGGCATCAAGGTGATCGCCTGCATCACGGAGGGCATCCCGGTGCTGGACATGTTGCGGGTGAAGGCGGCGCTGTCGTACTACGACGCCACCCTCATCGGCCCCAACTGCCCCGGAATCATCACCCCCGGCGAGTGCAAGATCGGCATCATGCCCGGCCACATCCACAAACCGGGCTCCATCGGCATCGTCTCCCGCTCCGGCACCCTGACCTACGAGGCGGTCAAGCAGACCACCGACATCGGTCTGGGTCAGAGCACCTGCGTGGGTATCGGCGGCGACCCGATCCAGGGCATGAACTTCATCGACGTGCTCTCCCGTTTCGAGGCGGATCGCCAGACCAAGGGCATCGTCATGGTGGGCGAGATCGGCGGCACCGCCGAGGAAGAGGCCGCGGAGTACATCCAGGCCAACGTGCGCAAGCCCGTGGTCGCCTACATCGCCGGCGTCACCGCGCCCCCCGGCAAGCGCATGGGCCACGCCGGCGCCATCATCAGCGGCGGCAAGGGCACGGCCAAGGACAAGTTCGGCGCGCTGGAGAAGGCGGGAGTCGCCACTGTGCGTTCTCCCGCCGAGATCGGTGCCCGCGTCAACGAGTTCTTCAAGGGCTGAACCGGCTCGGCGCCGATTTCGTGTTCTGATGGAGCCGGGCCCCCTTGCGGGGGTCCGGCTTTTCATTGTCGGTACCGGTACAATCGACCTGTCCGTCGTCTTTGGTTGAACGGCACTCCACCGTCCGGCTCGCGAGAGAGAACATGACCGATCGAATCCGCATCGCCATGGCCCAGCTCAATCTCCTGGTGGGCGACGTTCCCGGGAACACGGACGCCGTTGCCGCCGCGGCCGTCCGCGCGCGTGACGAACTGGGTGCCGATGTCGTCGTCTTCCCCGAGCTTGCGCTGACGGGATATCCTCCCGACGACCTGCTGCTCAGGCGTGATTTCATCGCCGCGGTCGAATCCGGAGTGGAGCGGCTGTGCCGCGAGGTGAGCGGCATCACGCTCATGGTCGGCGCCCCGCGCATCGCCGAGGACGGGCTGCTGAACGCGGCGTACGTGATCCGCGACGGCGAAATCGTCGGCAGCTACGGCAAGTACCACCTGCCGACCTACGGCGTTTTCGATGACCGCCGTTACTTCGTTCCCGCCGAACGCCCCTGCGTGGTCGAGGTCGGTGGTTGCCGGGTCGGGCTGACCATTTGTGAGGATGCCTGGCATCCGGGGCCGGTGAGCTGGTCCGCCGAGGCGGGTGCGCAGGTTGTGGTAAACATCAACGCCTCGCCCTTCGACCAGTACAAGTGGATCGCCCGCGAGTCGGTGTTGCGCGAGCGCATCGGCGAGGCCAACGTACCCATCGTCTACTGCAACATGGCAGGCGGGCAGGACGAGGTGGTCTACGACGGTGGCTCCTGCGCCTTCGATGCCCGCGGTGCGTTGATGATGCGGGCGCCCCGGTTCGAGACGGGACTCTACGCCGTTGACTTCGTGCCCGAGGGCCGGGGATGGATTCCCGTGGAAGGGGAGATCGAGGAGGACGCCGGTGCTGAGGCGGTGGCTTATGAGGCGCTGGTCTGGGGGGTGCGCGACTACGTCGAAAAGAATGGCTTCCCCGGTGTTATCGTGGGCCTCTCCGGCGGCATGGACTCGGCCCTTACCGCGATGATTGCAGTGGACGCGCTGGGGCCGGACCGGGTGGAGTGCGTCATGATGCCCACCCGCTACACCTCGGACATGAGCCGCACCGATGCCAAGGCCATCGCCGACAACCTCGGCGTGCATTATCACGTGGTGGCCATCGAGGAGATCTTCGAGAGCTTTACCCGGGCGCTGGCCCCCGTCTTCGGCGACGCGCCGCCGGACATCACCGAGGAGAATCTCCAGTCCCGTGCCCGCGGCACGCTGTTGATGGCCATTTCCAACAAGGGCGGCAAACTGGTGCTCGCCACCGGCAACAAGAGCGAGATGGCGGTGGGCTACGCCACGCTTTACGGCGACATGGTGGGGGGGTTCTCGCCGTTGAAGGATATCTTCAAGACCGAGGTGTATCGCTTGGCCCGCTACCGCAACGAGCAGGGTGAAGTGATCCCCGAGAACGTATTCACCCGGCCGCCGACGGCGGAGCTCCGCCCCGACCAGAAGGATACCGACAGCCTGCCGGACTACCCGGTGCTGGACGCCATCCTGGCGGCCTACGTGGAGGACGATGCCTCGGTGGAGGAGATC
>JASFMS010000242.1:0-4570 GCA_050117435.1 Ectothiorhodospiraceae bacterium
ACCCGCATGTTCACAGCATGTCCGCCTCAATCCTTCCGGCGGACGCGGCGGTGGTGGCGATCTCCCATACCGGGCGCAGCCTGGACCTGCTGGACAGCGTTGAACTGGCCCGCGAGGCCGGCGCCCGCGTGGTGGGAATCACGGCCGCCGGCTCGCCGCTGGCGGAACGCTGCGACGTGGCGCTGTTCGCCGACGTCCACGAGGACACGGACATCTATACGCCCATGACCTCGCGCATCGCCCATCTGGCCATCCTGGACGTGCTATCGGTGGGCGTGGCCCTGCGCAAGGGCCCCGAGCTGCTCGAGCTGCTGGAGCGCACAAAGAACAAGCTCCGGGACAAACGCATGACGCCGGCGCGTTGACGGCATCGAGAATATGAACCTGTCCACCGCCCGACTCCCCGGTCTCTATCCCGCGCGGTCTGGAACTGAAACGCACGTTCCGCGGCTGCTGCTCGGCCTGTGGCGAGTCGGCGACTGGGGTCTTTCCGCGAACGAACTGGCACAGCGCCTGGAACGGGCAATGGAGCTGGGCCTGGATACGCTGGATCTGGCGGACATTTATGGCGACTACCGCGCGGAACGCATCGCCGGCGAGGCTCTGGCCCGGGTTCCTGCGGTGCGCGAACGGTTTCGCATCGTCAGCAAATGCGGCATCGCCCTGACGTCCGCGCACCGCCCTGACCACCGCGTGAAGCACTACGACACTACCCGCGAGCACATTCTGAAGTCGGTGGACCGCAGCCTGGGCGATCTGGGTGTGGAACACCTGGACACGCTGCTGATCCATCGCCCGGACCCGCTGATGGACCCGGACGAGGTCGCCGAGACGTTCGCAAACCTGCGGCAGGCCGGCAAAGTGAGACGGTTCGGCGTCTCCAACTTCACGCCCCCTCAGTTCCGGATGCTAGCCTCTCGCGTGGAGCAGCCGCTGGTCACCAACCAGATTGAACTGTCGCTGCTCAACCCCGCCGCGCTCTTCGACGGCACACTGGACCAATGCCTCACCGAGAGGGTCACCCCGACTATCTGGTCACCCCTCGGCGGCGGTGGGCTTTTCCGCGACAAGGACGCCCGAGCCCTGCGAGTCCGTGGCGCTCTGGAAGCAGTGGCTCGGCAAGTCGGGGCCGAGGGTATCGATCAGGTGGCACTGGCCTGGGTTCTCGCACACCCGAGTCGGCCGGGCGTCGTTATCGGCAGCGGCAAACCGGAGCGCTGGGCGCGAGCCCAGCGGGCGCTGGAACTTGCCCTGGACCGACAGCAGTGGTTCGAACTGCTGGAGGCATCCCGAGGGCACGAGGTGGCGTGAGTCTGTTGATTGGTTGATTGGGGGATAGTCGGCTGATCCGCTAATCCGCGTGACCCTGCGCGCAGCACTCGACCGCTCGTCAGCGCCAATTAGTGCGCCAGCTCCGTTGTCGGACTGGTTGGCGCAATGCGGCCCCATCCCACACCACACAGCCCACAGCATCGCCGCTTCACCCGCCCGCTGTCAGGCCCGAGACAATCCAGCACTGGGGTTTCAGGAACACCAGCGTTATCGGATCGCCTTTGAGTTCCCGCTATATGTTGTCCCTTTTATCGCGCCGCCGAACCACGCCGCATCCGGCAACGCCCGACGACGCCGGGCGACTCCTTAACCCCGACCCGCTCGGCGCATTCCCGCGAGTGCCTAATCGGCCAGGGCCGGTTCGTTCTCCTTTTCGGCAAGCCGCCGGAAGGCCTGCCCGTCGGAATTGAACAGGTGGCAACTGGTGGCGGGAATGCCGATTTCCAGGGACTGCTCCGGTTCGAAGAAGTGATTGCCGTCGTAGCGTACGACCAGATTGCCGCCCACGCTGGCGGAGTGAAGGTTCACCAGGGTGGAGTCGCCGAGCTGCTCCACCACCTGAACGGTGGCCGGCAGCCGCGCCACCCGGTCGCCGGTATCACCGAAGTGCTCGGGGCGAATCCCCAGGGTGACACGGTCGCCGGCATCGGCAGCGCTCGCATCCACCCCCACCTCGATCCGTTTACCGTCCTCCAGGGTGACGGTGGCGCCGTCGGCGTCCGCCGACTCGATGCGCGCCGGCATCAGATTCATCCTCGGCGAGCCGATGAATCCGGCGACGAAAAGATTGCCGGGGTGGTGATACAGTTCCAGGGGCGCCCCCACCTGCTCCACGTTGCCCTCGTTGAGCACTACGATCTTGTCGGCCATGGTCATGGCCTCCACCTGGTCGTGGGTCACGTAGACCATGGTGGTTTTCAGATCGTTATGGAGCTTGGCGATCTCCATGCGCATCTGGATGCGCAACGCCGCGTCCAGGTTGGACAGCGGCTCATCGAACAGAAACACACGGGGCTCTCGCACAATGGCCCTGCCGATGGCAACGCGCTGACGCTGGCCGCCGGAAAGCTCCTTCGGCTTGCGCTGCAGCAACGGCTCAATCTGGAGAATACGCGCGGCGTTCTCCACCCGCCGCTGGATTTCGTCCTTGCCGCGCTTCGCGAGCTTCAGGCCGAAAGCCATATTCTCGAACACGTTCATGTGGGGATAGAGCGCGTAGGACTGGAAGACCATGGCGACGCCGCGCTCGGCCGGCGGCAGATCGTTCACCACCCGGTCGCCGACGATCATCTCGCCCGCGCTGATCTCCTCGAGCCCGGCAATCAGCCGCAGCAGCGTTGACTTGCCGCAGCCGGAAGGCCCGACGAATACAACGAATTCGCCGTCCTCGATTCTCAGGTCGACGCCGTGGATGGTCTCCACCTCGCCGAACGACTTTCGGATCCCCTTGAGCTCAACATCCGCCATGGTATTTCGCCTCGCTTCGACTGGCGTTTCTTGTCAGAGTATGCGGCCGAAAAACGCGTCGCGTTCGGGCACGGAGATGACAACGTGATCCAGCGTCCCGCCGAACCCGTGCCCGTCCACCGCCTCCACCTCGCAATCGTCCGGCAGGGGAATCCGTGCCGCCGAGTCGCCGAGATTGAAGGCAGCGAGCAGGCGCTGGTCATTCTCGCACCGTTCGATCAGCAGTGTATCTTCCGGCGAATCCAGAAAACGGAGTGCGCCGTGAATCAGTGCCGGTTGTCCCTTGCGCCAGCGCAGCAGACGCCGGAACGCTTCGAGCACGGAACCCGGGACGCCGTCCTGGCGGTCCACGGCCCGCCGACGGTGCGAGTCCGGAACGGGCAACCAGGGCCGCGCGGCGGAGAACCCGGCGTTGGCGGAATGCGCTTCCCAGGGCATGGGCGTGCGGCAGCCGTCCCGGCCCTTGTTCCGCGGCCACATGGCGATACCGACCGGGTCCTGCAGATCCTCGTAGGCGATGTCCGCCTCGGGCAGACCGAGTTCATCGCCTTCGTAGACGCAGATGCCGCCGCGCAACGACAGCAGCAGAGCGGCGTAGAGCGGCGCCACCCGCTCCTCGCGCGCTCCGTGCCCCCAGCGCGTCGCCACGCGGGGCACGTCGTGATTGCCGATGGACCAGCACGGATAGCCGTCGCCGATCTCCCTTTCCAGCCCTTCCACGATTCCGCGTATGCGTTGCGCGCTGCCGTCGTCGGTGAGCAGGTCGAAGCTGTACGCCATGTGGAGCTTGTCACCCCCGGACGTGTACTCGGCCATCAGCCGACGGCTGCGCCGGTCATCGTCGCCGATTTCACCCATGAGCATCGCGCCGCCGTACTCCTCCGCCAGGGCCCTGAGGCGACGCAGCAGACCGTGCATCTCGGGACGGGACTTGTCATGGACGTGATCCTGAAAGGCGTAGGGGTTGTCCGCAACCCTTGCGCGCCCCGCCAGGGGTGGATTGTCCGCCAGTGACGGATCGTGGAAGGCGAAATTGATGGCGTCCAGGCGAAAACCGTCGACGCCTCGCTCCAGCCAGAAACGGACCTCCTCCACGATGGCCTCCATTACGGCCGGGTTGTGGTAATTGAGGTCCGGTTGGCTCGCAAGGAAGTTGTGCAGGTAGTACTGGCAGCGGCGGGTGTCCCACTGCCAGGCGGACCCGCCGAAATTGGACAACCAGTTGTTCGGCGGCGTGCCGTCTGCCTTTGCGTCCGCCCACACGTACCAGTCCGCCCTGGGATTATCCCGATCCCGGCGACTCTCTTCGAACCACGGATGCTGGTCGGAAGTGTGGCTGAGCACCTGGTCGATCACGACCCGGAGTCCCAGACGGTGAGCCTCCTCGACGAGCCGGTCGAAATCCTCCAGCGAGCCGAAGATCGGATCCACGTCGCGGTAGTCGGAGACGTCGTATCCGAAATCCTTCATCGGCGAACGGAAAAACGGTGAGATCCAGATCGCGTCCACACCGAGGCCGGCCACGTACGCCAGCCTCCGGCGGATGCCCTCCAGGTCCCCCACGCCGTCCCCGTTGGTGTCCAGAAAGCTGCGCGGGTAGATCTGGTAGATGACGCCGCCGCGCCACCAGTCACGATCCGTGTTCTGCATGCCACCTCACCTTGCCCGGCGTCCCGCCCCCGGGACGCCCGTCGAATTGGATATACGGCCGGGGCGGGCTTCAGCCCGCCCCGGCCAGTGGCGCCGGGGCGCCGGTGCTTACCACCAGGCC